>VMSP01000116.1 GCA_013792135.1 Desulfocapsa sp.
TGATCATGCTATGAAAGAGTGGACACTCAGTTAAGTCATTGATAGAAACAATGACAGGAGGAAATTTATGAGTGTTCAACAACGTAGAAAATATGATTCTGACTTTAAGCGCAATGCTGTTCAGTTGTCCAAGGAACCAGGGCGAACCGTTACTGGCGTGTCAGATAATCTTGGCATAGGAAAAGATATTCTATATCGGTGGCGGCGAGAGCAACGTCGCAAAGAGGGTCTTGCCTTTCCTGGTAATGGAAAAGAAGCACTGACCTCTCAGCAGCAGCAAATCAGGGATCTTGAAAAACGACTGAAGGATGCTGAGATGGAGCGAGATATTTTAAAAAAAGCAATGGCCATCTTCAGCAGGGCACCGCAATGATCTTTTGTTTCATTGAAAGAAACCGCTCGTCATTTCCGGTGAAGAAGATGTGCCATGTATTAGAAGTTTCCCAGAGCGGTTATTACCGTTGGATGAAGGCTCCTGTCTCAAATCGAAAGGCAGAGAAGGAACGATTCAGAGCACGAATTAAAGAATTGTATGATCAGCACAATGGTATGATTGGCAGTCCGATGCTAACGGCAGATCTACATGACGATTCAGAGTTCTCACAAGTAAGCAGAACTCGAGTAGCCCGACATATGAAAGAACTTGGACTGAAGTGCAAGTATGTTAAAAAGTTTGTGGTAACCACTGACTCAAAGCATACTGAACCTGTTGCACCTAATTTACTTGATCGCCAATTTTCGGTACCTACTCCTGACACAGTCTATGTAACCGATATAACATACCTAAAAGTTGGGAGGAAATGGCATTATCTCACGGTATTTATAGATCTTTTTTCACGGATTATTGTCGGCTGGGATCTCAGTGATTCTTTAGAAAGACATTCAGCAATACGCGCCCTTAAAAAGGCTATTCAAAGACGCACGCCAGGCCAAGGGCTGATGATCCATAGCGACCGAGGAGTTCAATACGCCAGCGTTGATTTCAGGGCAGAATTACAGAAACATCATTTTGTTCAAAGTATGAGCAGAAAAGGAAATTGTTGGGACAATGCTGTTGCGGAGTCTTTTTTCCATACGATCAAAACACAAATGATTCGCCATTGTAAATTTCAGAATGTAATGGAGGCTGAGCAGGCTCTTTTTAACTACATTGAAGTCTACTACAATCGCCGAAGAAAACATTCTACTAATGGACATAAATCTCCAGCTCAATATGAGAAGGAATGGTGGAATACGAGAAAAGCGGCTTAACAACGGCTCCACTTTGTTGTGGCAAGATCA
>VMSP01000154.1 GCA_013792135.1 Desulfocapsa sp.
AGGGGTCCCATCAACCGTGGAGTCAATATCAGAAGTACCAGCAGAGGCTAAACCGGGGCAGCGCCGACCAGCTGTGTTTGAAATTGAATGTGTAGCTTAAACTCAGTGCATAATTGTCTTGACTCAGGGGTCCACTTTATACCTCTTGCCAACTGGTTTACTTCTGCCTTTTGTAAGAATAGATTCAAAATGTGGAAGAATTAAGGAAGCCATGTTATTTTTTTAGCTGCCTGTTCATATTTCTTCCACATTTGCTCTGTATCTTGTTTGCAGATAAACCAATTTAGCTAAGACAATGGAGACCAACAATCGAGTGATGGTTGGTTAATTAGTGGCAATGAGACATACGCCCAGAAGGAAAAGGCAATTTAGCATATCCATTTTCTCATCATCTCGAGAAAGGGATTAACTTAACGAAGGGACTTCTGTGAAATTCAGAATCAGACACAAACTCTTTGCGACGCTCCTGCTGACAAGCGTAATCGTCGCTGCAGGCTTTTTTTTCTTTTTGCAATGGAGCTTTGATCGTGGTTTTTTAAATTACGTCAAGAGTCAGGAACTGGAACAGTTGGATAGACTCGCTGTACAGTTAACCGGCTATTACGACAATAAGGGCGGCTGGCAATTTGTTGCACAAAATCACCCTCTTTGGCAAAAGATGCATAGAGACACTTCTCCCAACCGACCGGTAGAAGAAAGAGGTGGCCATGAACAGGATATGGCTTTGCCATCTCCCCCTCCTCAGTCACCTCCGGGAATTTTGCCACCCAGAGCCCCAAGGGATTTGGGACCGAGAATCGTTCTTTTTGATGTTGACAGGAAGTGGGTAATTGGTGGCCCACCTGATGAAGCTATTCGCAGAAACCTTACTATGCGGTCTATCACTCACGAAGGTGAAACTATCGGATATCTGGGATTGATTCCTTTCACGGAGCTGTCCCATTCCGGAGACCTTCTTTTTGTCGAACAACAAACCGAGTCATTTGTGCTGATAACCATCTTGATGGTGGGTTTGTCTCTTTTGCTCACTTTTCCTGTGACCAGCCATCTGCTGCGCCCCATCAATTCGCTGACGGATGGCACACGGAAACTGATTGCCGGCCATTTCAAAACACGAATACCGGTTACCACAGGGGATGAACTGGGCCGTCTTTCTGATGATTTCAATATTTTGGCAATGACTCTCGAGAAAAACGAAAAAAACAGGCAACTTTGGGTAGCTGATATCTCCCATGAACTGCGCACCCCTCTTGCTGTCTTACGTGGGGAGGTAGAAGCATTACAAGATGGGATAAGGCAACCTGGACCGGAGACAATCGCGGCCCTGCATGGAGAAATCATCCATCTGGAAAGAATAGTCAATGATCTCTATGAACTTACAATGTCCGATATTGGCGCATTGAACTATAAAAGGGTGGAGGTCAATCCAGCAGGAATTTTAATTGGCACGATCGAATTGTTTGAACAGAGAGTGAGCCAAAAGGGACTCGAGCTGATAACAGATCTTAATATAGACGATTCTTGTTCTCTTCTTGCTGATCCCGATCGGCTCCAGCAGTTGTTCTCCAATTTGCTTGAAAACAGCCTGCGTTACACCGATGCCCCAGGGAAAATCAAGGTCAATTTGGAGGTCGGTAAGGAACTGGTTTCTATCAACTTTCAAGATTCATCGCCGGGGGTGACTCCGGCACAATTACCAAGACTCTTTGATCGCTTGTATAGGGTTGAAGGATCTCGTAACCGAGATACCGGTGGAGCAGGGCTTGGCCTGGCGATTTGTAAAAATATTGTTGATGCCCATCAGGGTACAATTAATGCTGACAGTTCACCACTAGGTGGAGTCTGGATAAAAATCCAACTACCATTACGTAGAGTTTCCTGAGAAAACGACCAGATGAAACAGAAGATATTGATAGTAGAGGACGAACAGCGTCTGGCAGATTTACATCGTGATTATCTGCAGCAGGCAGGATATACCACAGAGTGTCTCGGGGACGGGATGCTCGCGGTCCCATGGGTGAGAGAAAATGCTCCGGATCTTATTCTTCTTGATCTCATGCTGCCGAATAAAGATGGACTGGAGATCTGCAAAGAAATTCGCATATTTTCCAATGTGCCTATTATTATGGTCACCGCCCGAGCTGAAGAAATCGACCGGCTGATTGGCCTGGAACTCGGTGCTGACGATTATATCTGCAAGCCCTTCAGTCCTCGGGAAGTAGTGGCACGAGTCAAAGCGGTTTTACGCCGAGGCCTCCAGTCGGCCCAGACAGATCAGTCTCTGGTCCTCGATGAGAACTGCTACCTTGCAACCCTGGAGGGAAAAGCACTGGATTTAACAGCTGTCGAGTTTCAGCTTTTGAGCATTTTGGCTGGTAGACCAGGGCAAATTTTTAGCCGAGACCAGTTAATGGATCGTATTTACACAGACCATCGTATTGTCTGTGACAGGACCATAGACAGCCATATCAAAAAATTGCGGAAAAAAATTGCCATTGTCTCACCTGAACTTGAGCTTATTCAATCTGTTTACAGTGTTGGGTATAAGTACAAAAATCCATAATGTTGTTTCGAAGCTTGATCTCAGGCCGTCAATCATTACGTCACGTATGTTTGGATTGCCAGAGCGATGTTAAGCGAAATCGGCATATCTTCTAGGTTACGGTGTCTACTGTATCCACGTAGTGGATCTCTGACTCAGGGAATCAATCTCTTATTCATGGC
The DNA here is from genome assembly GCA_013792135.1 of Desulfocapsa sp. Taxonomy (GTDB): domain Bacteria; phylum Desulfobacterota; class Desulfobulbia; order Desulfobulbales; family Desulfocapsaceae; genus UBA2270. The sequence goes on from VMSP01000154.1 coordinate 2,725, forward strand.
GACAGGCGTAACAATATCGTTAACCGTTAAAGGACTATCGCCAACATTCACCAGTATTAACCCCTCGGAGATCCCGCTTTCGGATAAACATGCTTGCACCTGAAGCGTAATATTAAGAAAAGCTCTCCGTGTCGGCACATTAAACCACAATTCTTTACGATACGATTTCATGCATTCCCTCACCTATTTTAGTTGATTACTGTTGATCTACTGAAACATGTTTAATAATTTGGAGAAATCTATAAAATCAAGTACCCTTAGTTGAACTCGTCATCTCAATTCAATGCTCAGATAACAGCTCAAGGACTGGAACAGAATGTATTCTAAATGGCAAAGCAATACCTTCTAAAGAGAAAGCAATGATCGTCTCCATCATTCTGAAAAAACTCAAGCAGGCCGTTACTGATCTGCTGCCCATTATTCTGGTCATCGCCTTCTTTCAGATTGTTGTCCTGAAACAGCCATTGCCGCAGATGGGCGAAGTCCTTTTCGGCGCCCTTCTGGTGGTGGTCGGCCTCACCCTTTTTGTCCAAGGACTGGAGATGGGCCTCTTTCCCATCGGTGAGGCAATGGCCCACGCCCTGGCCAGGAAGGGCAGCCTCTTCTGGTTACTCTGCTTTGCCTTTGCCCTCGGTTTCTCAACCACCGTGGCCGAACCTGCCCTCATCGCGGTTGCGGCTGAAGCAGCGGAGATTGCCAGTGCGGGGGGACTTATCGATTCGAGCCAGGAGACGCTGAAACAATACGCATTCGGGCTGCGCATGTCTGTCGCTTTCTCCGTGGGACTCGCCATCCTCATCGGTGTCATGCGCATCATCCGCGGATGGCCCATTCATTATCTGATCATCGGGGGCTATGTACTCGTCATGTTGATGACCACCATTGCCCCGCCAGAGATCATCGGCATCGCCTACGATGCCGGCGGTGTCACCACCTCAACCATCACCGTACCCCTGGTTGCAGCACTGGGGGTGGGCCTGGCCTCAACAATTCGCGGCCGGAGTCCTCTGCTGGATGGCTTTGGACTTATCGCCTTTGCATCCCTGCTTCCCATGATTTTTGTCATGGGCTACGGACTCATAATCTTCAGATAAGAAATGGCAATTTCCGTGGAATTCATACATAATTTCAGCAAAATACTGCTTTCCACCTGCAGAGATGTGCTGCCTATCATCGCTCTTATCACCGGCTTTCAGATCCTGGTATTGCGCCAGCCCATTCCCCATCTGCGCCGCCTTGTTGTCGGCGGCGTCTATGTGGTCATCGGCCTGGCTCTCTTTCTGGCAGGACTTGAGAAAGCGCTCTTCCCCTTGGGCAAGATCATGGCTGCCCAACTCTCTGATCCCGCCTTTATCTACGGCGCAGATGCCATTGTTTTACAGGCCGACTGGAAGGCATACGGCTGGGTCTATCTCTTTGCGGCCATGATCGGCTTTGCCACCACCATAGCCGAACCCTCTCTCATTGCCGTAGCCTATAAGGCCAACGAAGTTTCCGCCGGAACCATCAGCCAGTGGGGCCTGCGAATCACGGTGGCCGTTGGAGTCGCCTTTGGCATAAGCTTGGGCACATTTCGCATCGTCACCGGCACCCCGCTCTATCTCTACATCCTTGTCGGCTACATGATTGTCATTGTCCAGACCCTCTTTGCTCCCAAAAGCATCATTCCCCTAGCCTACGATTCGGGAGGAGTCACCACATCAACAGTCACAGTCCCTCTGGTGGCGGCGCTTGGTCTCGGGCTGTCCGCCACCGTACCGGGACGAAATCCCGCCTTGGACGGCTTTGGCCTTATTGCTTTTGCCAGTCTTTTTCCAATCATAACCGTCATGGGCTATGCTCAATTCATGCACTGGCTTAGTCAACGCAAAAAATAATTCACGGAGAAAAGGAATGCGCTTTAAACTCATTTTATCTTCAGTCAAACCCGGTATCACTGATCGTGTTGTTGATGCAGCCAAAGGAGCAGGAGCCACCGGAGCAACAATCATACCCGCCAGAGGTACGGGCATCCGAGAGGCGAAAACTTTTTTTGGCCTCTCGTTGGAGGCACAGACCGACATTATCATGTTTCTTCTCGAAGAACATCTGGTAACCAAAATCCTTGATACAATAAAAGAAGCCGGAGAATTCCATAAACCCGGTACCGGTATTGCCTTTGTGCTCCCTGTCGAACATGTTGTGGGGCTGGAAAGCCAGATGGAACGATTTAAAGAAGAAGTCCGGGAAAGTTATTTTTAACAAGCCACATTTATTTCTGAGAGGAAAAACATTATGGAAGCTGACACTATAAAAATAGTAAGGGCAAAAGACGTGATGCGCAAAGGGGTTGTCTCCATTGACGGCATGGCCACCGCCAAGGAAGCCGCAGCCAAGATGCGTTCAGAGAAGGTTTCTTATCTGCTTATAAAAAAACGACATAACGATGATGCCTGGGGCATTGTGGTCGTTCAGGATTTTATCAGGGGGGTTATGGTCCCGGATCGCTCGCCCAACGAAGTGAATGTCTATGAGATCATGACCAAACCGGTCATTACCGTACCGGCGGATATGGACATCCGTTATGTGGCCCGTCTGATTTACCGGGCCGGGATACGGCGGGCACCGGTTGAAGAGAGAGGAGAAATTATCGGTATGATCTCTCTTTCCTCGTTAATTCTCGACAATGAGCTTTTCTAGAAGCTGTTACGAAATAGCCAGGCCTTTATAACTATTTCGTAACAGCTCCTTATGCCGCTCAGATCAATTAGCGTGCAATATTATTACCTTACAGCAGTTTAGTTCCTGAAGAGAGACACTACCCGTTATTTCTGTCTTTTCAGGCAGCTATTCCTGAGAATGATCTTATGATCTCATGATGCGTTTCACATTGCCGGTCTCGGAAATGTGAAACGCATCATGAGATCATAAGATCTGGGCAATCATCTCTTCTTACCCTCCTTCACTCTCTGCAACAAAAAAACAGCGGTGCAAAGTTTTTACTGCACATTTAAAACTCGTTTTTGCTTTATCTCCTCCATATCCACGACCAATCTTATTCATAAAACTCAATAATACAGCGAGATAATAAAATAAAACAGACTTTTGTCAAATTGGCGCCATTATTGCTTTACCAAGACAACACCATATAAGGCACAAACGTTTTGTCTTAATAAACCGTCTGTGCCTGTCAGATAGTGAAGTTCCACAAAGGAGGTCAAATGGGTCAGCATATGGAAATTCAAACAACACTGTCTTCTTTTCAAGACATTCTCATTTCAAACAGGAGGTGGATGATATGAACATCAAGTTTCGTGTATTGCCGATAATCGCCCTGGCGATGGCCTTGTTGTTTGCTCCGCAGGCGCGGGCCGAACAACGTGCAGCAACAGCCGGTGTCGATACCAGTGCACCAACTATCAACCTTGATAAAACCTCCCTGGATAACGGTGGAGATTTTGTCATTTCCGGAAAGGCTCCCGCCGGTTCTCAGGTCTATATCGAGCTCTGGTCTGCTGAAAAAACCGTAAAGTCCAATCGATTTGATGGCAAAAAAGATGAAAAAACCGGCAAGATTCCCTATAAATTTTATATTACCAAAGACATGCCGGCTTTTTATAAAATTGTTGCCCCTGTAGAAATGGCTGGGGCACTTGATAAGGCCAAAGCAGCGGGCAAAAAATGGAAATATTCCGAGGTCCTGAAAGAAATCGGAGCCGATGCAGCGTACACCGTCCCGGCCAAGATTCAGATTGACAATTATCAGGCTACGGTTATGGCCAGTATTCTTGGTTCACGCGGCACCTTGCTGCCTCCAATGGACGAAAAGGCCAGTAAGCGTGAATCGATGAAGCTGGTTAAGGCACGCTTTGTCAGTGTAGGCAACCTGCTGTCCGCCAAGGTCGAAACAACCGCTGATGGTTCGTACTCGGCAAAGGTCAGTATTCGTTCAGGCCTGGCGCCCGGTAAATACAGTGCAAGAGTAACTGCCGTCACCGAGCGGATCAAAGAAGGAGACAAGGAAACGGTCCAAAAAATCACCAGTGAGGTGGCATCCTTTGAAAACAAGATCGCCTTTCCCACTGTTTATCTCAGTACCGCAGGCACAAGCATCAACATAATCTGGCCCTTTCTCCTTGCATCGGCTGTCACTATTTTCGGTGTCCTGATGGGCGCAGGCGGTGGATTTATTCTTAACCCCCTCTTGCTTATGTTCTTCCCTTTACCTCATACCGTCGTGGCCGGAACAGTTATGCCCACCGTGCTTTTTGCTCAGGGAACAGGAATTGTAAATTACTCCAAGATCAAATTCATCAACTGGAAACTCGGCTGTGGTATTGGCTGCGCCATGTTAGTGGGTGGATTTATCGGTCCGAAACTGACAGAGATGATCACTCTGGATCAATTCAAATTTCTCTTCGGTTGGGTTCTCCTGATACTGGCTGCTTTAATGTTCTGGCAGACGACTCCTGGCTATCTTGCCAACAACAAAAAAGAACAGGCGATCTTGAAAGAATTCAAGAAACGGGCAGCAGAAGCTGTTAAGGCAAAAGGTTAAACAGAAACTTATCTGGAGGAATCCATTATGAAAGTAGATTTTTGGGGTCAGGAATTTGAGGCCAATATGTTTGTTGGCTGTATTGGGGGCTTTCTCATTGCCATCATGTCATCCATGTTCGGATTTGGCGGCGGGCCTTTCATGGTGCCGTTGATGACACTCGGCCTGCGGCTGCCCATGTATATCGTCGTCGGCAGTTCTCTGCTGGCAATCTTCTTCAATACCGCCATGGGCACTATGCGCCATTATCAGTTTGGAAATTTTGATCTGATTCTCTTCCTGGTCATGTTTCCGGCAGCCATACTCGGCGGTTACATCGGTCCAATAATTGCCAAAAAATTGAGTCCTGTAGTGGTTAAACGTGTCGCCTGTGCAGGTTTGATTATTCTCGGCGCTAAACTGCTGGACCTCTATTAAAAAAGGGGAATTTTCCCTCCAGGTCCGGTTTTTATAGCGCCCTCCTTGTTGTGGAAGCTGGATCTGGTTTTTTTAAAAAGTTTGAATAGTTTCCAAAAAAAAGGGCCGTTTCCCTCTCATTCCAGTTTCTGTGTTGCCCCCCAACACCAGATTCTGGAATAAGTTTTTTTATATTAAAAAACCAACGATACAAATCTGATCAATATTCAATCGGCAGTTGTTTCACCTGACCACGGGTGAAAACCGGACCATCCTTGCACACCAGGGTGGGACCGACATTACAATGGCAGCAGACGCCCTCGCCGCATTTCATCCTGTTTTCCAGAGAAAGATAGACCTGATCATCCGTCCAACCAATCGCCTCCAGGGGCGGCATGGTAAACTTGATCATGATCGGCGGACCGCAGATAAGGGCCACACTGTTTTCAGGTGATGGCGCTACCTCCCCGGCAATGGTCGGCACAAAGCCAACCAGGCCCTCCCAACCCGGTGCTTCCCTATCGATGGTGACATGCAGGTCAATGTCACCCCGTTGCGCCCATTGCTGCAATTCATCCCGATAAAGGAGCATGCCCGGTGTACGGGCTCCATAGATAAAGGTGATCTTGCCGTATTCCTGACGGCGGGCAAGCAGAGAAATCAGGGTGGCACGCAAGGTGGTCACCGCAAAACCGCCGGCAATAATCACGACATTTTTGCCCTTCATCTCTGTATCAACGGGAAAGCCATTACCCAACGGGCCGCGCACGCCCATGCGATCACCGATATTCATCTGGTGCAGGGCAGTGGTCACCTTACCGGCCCGGTTGACGGTAAAAAGGAGATGGTCTTCTTCGGTGGGCGAAGAGGCAATGCCGATGGGGATCTCTCCCTGTCCGGCCAGCGACAGCATGGCAAACTGACCAGGCACATGCTTCCATGCCTTCCTGTGGGCCTCATTCTCAAAGACAAGCTTGAAGGTCTTCTGGTTGCCGTCTTCCGTCTCAACCACTATATCGTCGATGCGGACAGGGTATGGCATATAGGATATCATTATCTTACTCCACCGCCGTGAGATGAATCAGGTCATCCATGACCTCACGGATATCAATGTTTACAGGACAATCCTGAACGCAGCGTCCGCAACCCACACAGGAGAAAGGTCCAAAACGGTCCGGAAAATATTTCAATTTGTGCAGGAAACGGTTTCTGGTCCGCTGCACCTTCTGCCCCCGTGGATTATGGCCGGAGGTGTGCAGGCTGTAAAGGGGGAACATACAGGAGTCCCAATAGCGGATCCGTCGTCCCTGGCCTCGTACCACCTCGTCCTGGATATCAAAACAGTAACAGGTGGGGCAGATAAAGGTACAGGCCCCGCAGTTGATGCACGCCTCTCCCAGTGACTGCCACAGGGGAGCATCATAAAGCGTACCCAGCTCACTGCCCTTCAGGCTGTCAAGCTCTGTTGCACTTGGATTCCCCCCTGCATTGCGGCGAGCGGCAAGGGCCGAGATATCGCTCTCAGGGGCCGGGGCAAGCTCAAGATCAGCCACCAGGGCCTCACCTTTTTCGCTGCACACCTCGATGAGAAAACCATCCTCAGTTCGGGACAAGGCAAGATCAAGACCTTCACTATCGAGAGGTGAGCCACCCATCCGGGTGCAGAAGCAGGTTGACAGGGTCTGGTCGCAGCTAAAGCCGACAAGTGCGGTGCGCTGCCGATTGGCCTGGAAAAATTGATCTTCCTGGTAGGGCAGATTGTTTAGCAGGACACTTCTGGCATCACAGGGCCGGACACCAAGCACGACCTGCATGTCTCTGGATCTTTCAGGCTCCCGCATCAGTCCCTTGTCCGGATGATTATTCTCCAGGGTATAGGTGAGCAGGGTTTCCGGTTGCGGAAAGAAAAATGTCTTCACCGATGCCGGCGTTGGCCCAATTGGCAGGGGAAAAGTGAGCGCTATGCTGCTGCTATCCAAACGACACCACCCAGGTGCCCAGTCAGGAGAGGCAGCGGCTTGTTTTTCCATGGCAGGAACATACACCACATGGACCTTGTTCCACTCCTCAATCATCGCGTCCAATCCTGCTGGAGAGATCTTCAAAACCTTCACTGTTATTTGCCCTCCTTGACAGCGCCGGGCACAGGAGTGACCTCGGTTGCTATAAATTTCTCAGGATCGTCCATGGTATAGGTGGTCAATGGCAAAGGAGCATCAGGCTCCATTCCCGCCTCGATATTGTAGAGGTTCAGGACATCCTTGTTCAACTTTTTCGTCAGCATGCGCATATTGATCCCCATAGGACAGACCGTCTCACAGGTGCCGCAGTCGGTGCAACGTCCGGCACAGTGATAGGCCCGCAGGATATGGAAAAGACCGGTATCCACTGCGTCAAGACTCTTACCAACCCACTGGGGTTTGGCATCATCAACAAAACAGGTGGGACAGTAGCAGAGAGGGCAGGCATTACGACAGGCATAGCAACGAATACAGGTGGCAAATTCGGCGGTAAACCAGGCCCAGCGTTCATCTCCTGTTTTTTGTTCTATAGCGTCAACCTGCATAAACGGATTGGGGTTCTTGCGCTCAGAAACAGGCTCACCAATACGCACATCGACCAGAACCGGATCAGGATGAGTGCAACTCTGACAGTTGTCGCGCACCACACTCCAGCGGTTGATGGTCTCGGCAAAGTCGGCACCCTGAACAACCAGCTCATGATCACCCTCTTTCACCGCCAGGATCTCCAGACCGGGAAACAGGGCCGCCACCTTGCGTCGACTAACCATACCACGGCTACCGACACCCATAACCACCACCCGGTCGCGTGCCACCTGATGTTCCTGGATCTGTACCACAATGTTGCGTGACCAGCAGCCGGTAACCAGAATTGCCACCTTGGGGAGCGGACCTTCCGGTTTAGGATCACGCGGCCCGCGCGGCGGTTCCACTGATTTAAGCGCCGCCGGCAGATAATTGGCCAGATTCAGCACACAGAAGGTGTTCCAGATCAGTTTACTGCAATCCTCAGGATTACGGACAACCAGCGGCTTGACCGTCATCGGCAGACTGCCTGCACCATAGCCGAGAACCGCGGCCACCTCTCCCTCTTCCAGAAGCTTCCTGGCCTGGGCCCTGATCTCTTCGCTTATTCTCTTGTTTATTGTTGGCATGATTTCCTACGCAATCAGTAATTCCGTTTCTAAGGCATCAATCTTCTTAACCAGCCTGGTCGCAGGCCCCAGTGCTTTTACTCTCTCGGTCACACTCTGGACAACTTCGGCAAACTGCTCGCCCTCAGAAGCCGACACCCAGGAAAAATTAACCCGTCCCGATTCAATCCCGATAAAATCAAGCAGGTTACTCAAGAGAGCAAAGCGCCTCCTGGCAAAATAATTGCCACTGATATAGTGACAGTCACCCGGATGGCAGCCGGAAACCAGAATACCATCGGCCCCTGACTTGAGGGCGGACATAATCATATTCTCGCTCACCCTGCCGGAACAGGGCACCCGGACAATCCTGATATTGGGTGGATACTGGAAGCGGCTGACGCCTGCCAGATCCGCTCCGGCATAACTGCACCAGTTACACAAGAAAGCGATAATCTTCGGTTCCCAGTTAGTCGTCTCGGTCATAATAGTCTCATTGGTTATTGGTCGGACAGTTCTTTCCTGTACTCACTCATCAATAAAAGGCCGCATCAACAGCAGCCATGATCTGTTCATTGCCAATATTCTTCAAGGTCACAGCATCGGACCTGCAACCGGCAACACAGGCGCCACACCCTTTGCACATGCTGGTGGTCACCACCGAAATCCCGTTCTCATCCAAGGCCACCGCATGATAAGCGCAGACCTCGACGCAGACACCGCAGCCGGTGCATTTGGCCGGAGTCACCATCGCAGTAACGCTTTCGGCTGGTACGGCATCATAAGCCAGAATAATGGCAGCCCGAGCCGCCGCAGCCTTGGCCTGGGCAATGGCCTCTTCTATAGGTTTGGGATAATGGCAGAGACCGGCAAGGAAGACGCCTTCCGTGGCAAAATCAACGGGACGCAGTTTCATGTGAGCCTCGAGCAGAAAGCCCTGAGAGTCCACGGCACACTTAAAGAATTTGGAGATGCTGCCTGTCTGCTCCCTTGGCAGGATGGCGGTGGCCAGCACCAGCAGGTCAGGGTGGATAGATATATTCGCATCAATGATCGGATCATGGGCATGAATGAGCAGACGACCATCCTTTTCACTGACATGGGGACGATGATCAAGATCATAACGGATAAAGATAATCCCCTTGGCCCGGGCCTCCTGATAGAGACGCTCGCGCTGCCCGTAGGTCCTGATATCACGGTAGAGCATGTAGATATCCATATCCGGGTTCAGCTCCTTGAGCTTGACCGCCGAATCAATGGCATGGGTGCAGCAGACCCTGCTGCAATAGGGCCTCTCGGGAATCCGCGAGCCGATACAATGGATAAAGACCGCCTGTTTGACCTCTTTGAGAGTTGCATCTTCTTCCATGAAACGCTGATCAAGTTCCAGCAGGGTCTGGACACGAGGGTCGATCCCATGAAGAAACTGGCACTCATCGTCAGGCTTATAGGCCTGCCCACCCACTGCTATGACCGCTACCCCGTGTTCAAAAGAATGACCATCACTGAAGGTGGTGATGAATTTGCCAACCGAGCCCGCCACCTCCGTAATCTCCGTATTATATTTGACGCTGATCTGGGGATGACTGGTAACGCGTGCAGTCAGCTCATTGATAAAGGGCAGGAATTTGTCTCCTTTCCAGTTGCGATAGACCTTACGGCCATTACCACCTAAGCATTCACTCTGTTCAATCAGGGTCACCGGATAACTCTGATCGGCCATGGAGAGGGCTGCGGTCATCCCGGATACGCCGCCACCAATGACCAGGGCCGATTTGGTCACCGGCACGGTATTGTACGGCAGGGCGACTTCACCCCGAACGCGGGCCACGGCCATGGCTACCAGATCTTTGGCCTTGGCTGTGGCTTTTTCCGGCTCATTCTGGTGGACCCATGAATCCTGGTCCCTGATATTGGCCATCTCAAAGAGAAACTTGTTCAGTCCCGCATCACGGAGGGTCTCCTGAAAGAGCGGCTCATGGGTGCGGGGAGAACATGAGGCCACGACCACCCGGTTCAGCCCCTGTTCCTTGATGATCGATACCATCTGGTTGATGGTATCCTGAGAACAGGTAAAAAGATTGCACTGGGAGAAAACCACGCCATCCATGTTTTTTGCATGGGCGGCAACCGCCTCCACATCAACGACACTAGAGATATTGATCCCGCAATGACAGACAAAGACTCCAATACGTGGGGCCTGGGCATGAATATTCATCTCAGCCGGATAGACTTTTTTACTGGTCTCAGTCCAGCGGGCCGGGGCCATAATCAGGCCCGCTTCAGCAGCGGCCGCACTGGCCTCCATCACCGACTGAGGGATATCCTTGGGTTCAGAGGCTGCTCCGCAGACATAGACACCCGGCCTGCTGGTGACCACTGGATTAAAGCTGTCTGTTTTAATAAAATTGTCAGCATCAAGCTCCAGACCCAGCATTTCCGCAAGTTCTACGGTATGCCGGTACACTTGCAGGCCAGTGGAGAGAACTACCATGTCAAACTCGGCAAACATGACCTTGCCCTGTTCATCCACATAGCGGAGTTGCAGGTTACCTGAATCATCCGCCGGGATGACCGAATGCACCCGCGCCCGGTGGAAATGAACGCCGTCTTTCTTAGCGCGGTTATAATAATTCTCAAAGCCCTTGCCGTGGGTTCGCATATCAATAAAGAAGATTGAAGATTCAAACTCACCATGGGCATGTTCCTTAGCAATCACTGCCTGTTTGAGGGCAAACATGCAGCAGATAGACGAACAATAGGGATGACCGACCCGGTTAATATCACGAGAGCCAACACATTGCAGCCAGGCAATGCGTTTTGGTTCCCGGTGATCAGAGGGACGTTCCAGATGGCCCATACAGGGACCGGATGGGCTGAGCAGACGCTCAAACTCCATAGAGGTAACTACATTGGGCAGACGGCCGTAGCCGGTAAAATCAAGAGAGGAAGGATCAAAACGGGAGAAGCCCAAGGCCAGCACGACCGAACCGACCTCTAGGACGTGTTCTTTTACCGTATCATCAAAATTAATGGCGCCTGCCGGGCAGACCTTGGCGCAGATGCCACAACGACCGGGTTTGTTGATCCAGATACAATGATCAGGATCCAGGGCATACTTCAAGGGGACAGCCTGGGGATAACTGAGATAAGCCGCCTTGCGCTCGCCGATCCCCATATTATAATCATTGCTGACTTTTTTTGGACATTTTTCAGCGCACAGGCCGCAAGCGATACATTTTCCCGGATCAATATAGCGTGGACGCCGGCGAACAATGGCCTTGAAGCTGCCAGGCTCGCCTTCCAGGGCAATCAGATCTGACAGGGTCAGAAGGTTGATATTGAAATGGCGACCGCATTCCACCAGTTTCGGTGACAGGATACAGGCGGAACAGTCATTGGTAGGGAAGGTCTTATCCAGTTGGGACATCTTGCCGCCGATGGCAGCTGTTCTCTCCACCAGATGGACAAGAAAACCGCTGTTTGCCAGGTCAAGCGCCGCCTGAACACCAGCAATGCCTCCGCCTACCACTAATACCGATCCTTTGGGCATGATTTTTACCATAAATCTTCTGTTATGGGCACTTTGCAAGCTACCCTTATTTGTCTATCTGACCAGAGCCTTGACAATCCAGTTCCACAGATGTGTGGTCTGCCATTTGCCGCCGTAATGCTCGGCCAGATCCTTGACCTGGGTGTGGCAGTTATGGCAAGGGGTGATCACCACATCGGCGCCGGTGGCATGAAGCTGCTCGAATTTCATTTTTCCATGCTGCCGACGATTGTCGGTAAATCCTGCCTGCAGGGCTCCGCCCCCGCCGCCACAGCAGTAGTTATTGGACTTATTGGGCCAGACGTCAATGAAGTTTTCTTCGCCGCAAACCTGCTTGATGACAAACCGCAGATCATCGGCAACCGGGTCGCCAAAGCCCTGACGCACGAGCTTGCAGGGATCCTGAACCGTAAATTTCAGTCCTTCAGTATTCCATGAGGAATCCACCTTAAGCCGCCCCTCCCGGATCCACTGGGCATAATAGGTGATAATACTGACAACGTTAAAGTTATGAGGGATGTTGAAGCGTTTCAACCCTTCCAGGGTTGCATAGAGCATGTGGCCTCACTCCGTATTTATATAGGTCGGGCACCCGAGGGCATCAACCGTCTCCGCCTGTTTGCGGACGGTGTATTCCCAATCTTCCGGATCGCCGGAAAAAAGACAGTAATTGGCGCCGTCCCACCATTTCGAGGAGTAGGTCCAATCAATACCGACTGCATGGAAGATCTTCCAGATGAAGGCCATCTCTTCCGGCTCAACCGTCGGTTCCTTGGCATTCTGGTTCAGATAAAACTGGGCACCCACCTTATCCATAGGAGCCTGCATATCTGCCCATTCCGGCTCATTTTCATGAATCTCTTCGAGGATCTCGCCCACAACCCAGACGAAATCTTCATTGGGAATACCGGTTGAGTTTCCTGGATCCTTCTGTAGCTCGCAGGATTTCTGCAAATTGACCGGCCGTTTATCTTTTGGCCGCATACCCTTCAGCTCATAGACAAAACGGCCGACATTGATGCCCATGGGGCACGCATATTCACAGCGCTGACAGATGGAACAGGAGTAGATCCAGTTACTGTTTTTCAACAGATCGTCCTGGCCGAGCACAAGATAACGGATAAATTTGCGGGGATCCATGCCTTCGATACCACTGGCTGCGCAACCGCTGGCGCAAAGGCCGCAGGTGAGACAATAGTCGATTCTGGCATTGGGAAGCTTGTCCTGAAACTGTTTTTTCAGTTCAGCCCGCAGAGGTAAAAGATCAATTTCTGTCATGACATACCGCCAGTAAGCCGTTGAAATAAAATAACCGCACCATTAAAAAAACAAGAACGGCAATAAGGAGCCGTAGACAAAATGATTCAAAACAGTAACAGTTATTTTGTAACGGCTCCTAAAAAGAAATGGGGAGAAAGATTTGAATTTGTCAGGGATTCATACCCATTGAAAATGGGTTTTGTTATAAACGTCTTCGCCAAGATTTGCAATATCTTCGCTCAATATTTCTTAATTAATACTGATAACATATTGAAACAATAGCTAAAAGCACATATGCACGATATCCTCTTTCTGGTACGGCACGCCCTCAGGCATCATACATTTTCAAGGCAATATACTCACAACATCTGCAAACCTCTTTTTCTCCGGTCTCACTTACCCTCATTTTTCGTAACTATCCAGCTTAATGCCGAAAAGAAACCTTAAACCACGCATTGTAACTATTCAGCAGTGCTCCATATGCGAGAAAGAGGCCTGCGAAGTGCACTGATTTATACATGAGCAGGCTGATGACGAAGCAGATGGGGTGCTGCTGAATAGTTACAATTTTTCTTTGGAAGTGTAGCGGATAACCGTAGCCTTTTCCAGGGTGATCATGCCACCATTCATCATCTCATCAATGCGAGGCATGAGTGCATCGATCTTTTCCTGACTCTCCACCACCTCGATAATAATGGGGAGATCGAGTGACAGCCGTAACAGTTTATCGGTATGAAAAACACTGTGCGCGCCAAATCCGGCAATACCTCGCAGTACTGTAGCCCCGGCAAACCCTTCGGTTCGAAAGAACTCAACTAGGACTTCGTAGAGCGGACGATGCCCAATTTTATCGCTCTCACCCAGGAAGATCCGCATCAAAACCTTTTCGCCGCTGAATTGTATCATAATTGTTCCTATTATCTTATAATCCCCTTAGTGATGATGGTCTTGCAAAAAGGTCCAAAAACAAGGTGCATAAATCCTGATTAACGAGGTGTACTTTGGGGTACGCCGCAGTGACGAAGGATGCGATGCAACGAAGTATTTGGGACTTTTGCGAGACCATTAAAGAGCCCGCGCCGCATGGATACCAAGCCAGGTAAAAACAAGACAGATGACCACACTCACAAGGACATTGGCAGTAGCAACAAAAAACTCCCCATCCTCCAACAACCTGAATGTCTCATAGCTGAAGGTGGAAAAAGTGGTAAGTCCACCGAGAAACCCGATAGTCAGTCCAATACGCAGACTAACCGGCAGCAGCGTGCTCCGCAGACCAAATTCCATCACCAGGCCAATGATGAAGGCCCCGAGGATATTGACAATAAAGGTACCATAGGGAAAACTCCGCCCGAACAGGTCATAGACCCAGCCCGAGAGAAAATAGCGGGCCACACAGCCGAGCGCCCCAAAACCGGCAATGAATAAAACCACCTGCATCAAAATCCTCCAGAAGAAGCACTCCAAATTTTTCGATCAACATAGACTAAGACGTACGCGCTGTCAAACCCTGCGAGGCACGGATCTGGAACATCAGAACGATAAAAAGGAGTGCCGACAGGGTCGCCGTTGCCGCACCGAAATAAAAAGTCGCGGCCGGAGAGACATGCTCCCAAAGCCAGCCGGCAATGAGGCTGGCCGGTAACATGGCAAGACCTACAGCGGCGGCATAGACTCCAAAAGCAGTTGCCTTAAAATCAGGAGGAATAATGGTTGCCAGAAACGCCTTTTGAATTCCCTCGGTAAGCGCCATGAACAACCCGTACAAACCGAATAACACCCAGATAGCGGACACATTTTTGACAACCGCGAAGCCATAATAAAGTCCGGCAAACAAAACAAATCCCAGCAGGATGATCCTCTTCTTACCAAATTTATCCGCCGCCATCCCGGCCGGAATAGCCGACATGGAGTAAACAAGATTGAACACCAGATAGACCACCGGAATCGTCAGCGCCGGAATACCAACCTGCTGTGCCCGTAAAATCAGAAAGGCATCGCTCGAATTGCCAAGGGCAAACAGGGTCGATATCATTATGAAGAACTTCACCTTCCAGTCAAAATGTTTGAAAGTTAATCTGGGCCGCTCCTTCTGGGACGTTACCTGCTTTTTCTTCTCCTCGATGAAGAGGATAATCAAAATGACTGCAATCACCCCTGGCACCATGGAGAGCCAGAAGATCGTCCGATAATCGTTGTTAAAAATCCCCAGGAGAAAGAAGGCGATAGCAGGACCAACCACCGCCCCCAGAGTATCCATGGCCCGGTGAAAGCTGAAGGCACGCCCCAAGTGGGTTGCCTGGGTGGATTCGGCAATAATTGCATCTCGTGGGGCAGTGCGGATTCCCTTCCCCATGCGATCGGTAAGACGTGAAGACAAGACCTGCTGCCAAGAGCCAGCCAAAGCCATAATGGGCCGGCTCAGGGTAGAGATGGTATATCCGGCAAGCATCAGATTTTTGCGCTGCCGGGTTCGGTCGGAAAACCAGCCGGAAAAGACCTTGAGCAGACTGGCCGTTGATTCAGCAATACCCTCAATCAGGCCGATCATGGACATATTGACTCCCAGCACGCTGGTCAGAAAGAGGGGAACCAGCGGGTAGATCATCTCGGAACTCACATCCATGAAGAAGCTGACAAGTCCCGTAAAAAAAACATTCCTGCCGAAGCCGAAAAATGTTTTCCCATTTCTCATCAGCGTTTTTCCATTAAGAGAGGAAGGGCCAAATATACTTTCCAGCCGTGGAGAGCAGGCAGAGCACCAGAATCCATTTGATGAATTTCGCCGGCACAAACTTCTGCAAGCGTGCCCCGCAATACATGCCCGCAAAGCCACCCACTCCAAAGAGAAGGCCTAAAAGCCAATCCGGAGTAATCACCATCCCGGGGTAATACGGTGCCAGAATCTGGTAAAAGATCACTCCCGCCACCGAGGTAACAAGGGTGCCCATCAGCGTGGCCCCTGCCACAGTATAGATAGGCAGTCCGAAGAAACTAACGAAGAACGGGGCAATGATTGCGCCGCCGCCAATACCATACACCCCGCCCACCATGCCGACAATCAGGCTGAGGGCCATGACTCCAATGGCATTCACGGTAAAGGTCTCTCCGCAGAAATCATAGACAATCCGGTTGAACGTCCATTGTTGAACCGTGACGCGGGAGAGTTGTGCAACAGGGGCAGGAAGGCTTGTTTCTTTGGTCTGGATTTGTCTTTTGAGTTGTTGCTGAAACCGCTCCTCTGTCGAAGAACGGCCGATTTCTTTTTTCTTGAAAAGCAGATCTTTTAATAACTTTCCACCGATATAGAGCAGCACAAAGCCGACGAACAGTTTGAAGTGCTTGGGGTCCGGCAGGTATTTGATGCGGACGATGGCCCCGACCAGCACTCCCGGCAGGGTGCCGATAATCACAATCCAGGTCAGGGGCCAGACCATTCTACCTTCCCTGATATAACGGAACACCCCGCTGGGAATAGCAACGATATTGAACAGCTGATTGGTCGAACTGACTGCCGGGCTGGTGAAACCGAGCATGCTGACCTGAAAGGGCAACAACAGAAAGGCCCCTGACACCCCGCCCATGGAGGTGAACAGAGAGATCACAAAGGCAACCAGCGGCGGCACCAGCGGGTTGACCTCAACACCGGCAACGGGAAAGTACATCAGACGTACCTCTTTCTAGGCAATAGTTTATAAAATCGAGTCCACCACCTGGCGGACCTGCCCCAGGCATCAGCGGCTAGACGGGTTTGTCTCCGCGCAGCGGCAATGACCGTCTTTGCTTTCGGCAAGGATACGTTCCATGATCAGCGACCGGCCATGGCGCAGGACATCCTGGCACAAATCTTCCTCAGTGTAACCAAAACAGCAGCCGCTCCCGTTATGGCCTTCCAAAGGAAGGCTGGCTCCCAAAATAATTTTTCCAATGATTTGTGCCATTATTTTTTAGTTCATGGTAGACAAAATATACAATGATGTTTGAAAGTTGCGGAAATCTGTCTGAAAATCAAGCAAGTATGGTATCTCTTGGCAATAAAATACCGTCCATCCTTCCTGAATCAAAAAATCAGGAAGGCATCGTTCTTTGAAAACTGCTAACATTGCTTATTGGGAGTCTTCTTTATTCTTCAT
>VMSP01000004.1 GCA_013792135.1 Desulfocapsa sp.
AAAATCAGCACGGGTCAGGGACAAATGACTGGATAAATGGGTCATTTGCCTCTGACATCTGTCATCTTGGCCTCAAGGACGGAAATTTGGTTCGTCGGTTATGATTTTTTGATGGAATTTGGGGCTAATGAGAAATGCGGGCTAGGTCTCAACCTATGGTCGTAACTTGAAACCCGACAGGCTCCTAGAATTCCTTACCTCCTTAATATTCAAATCTTATCTGTCTGATATTTTTATTTTGACCTTCTTGTATTAATGTGAAAGAGTTAAGTAGATATAATTTTTTTATAAAATTGTGAATATTTATCATTAGTTTATTTCTATTTAAAACAATTGAGTTCACTTCAAAAATGCCTGTTTAGATGAGTAACAGTTAGCAAACAGTGTTACTCATTTTCTCCAATGATAGCTGGGGATTTTTTGAAGAACAGCACTCACACATTTATTCCTATTTGATAAGGAGGGTTGCTATGAAGATCAGTAAAATTTTGAGTACGACATTAATTGGAGGGGCTTTATTATTTGATGGAAGCTGTCTCCATGCAGAAACACTGCAGGATGCAATTGGTACAATGCTTCAGACAAACCCTGAAATTAGATCTATGGCCCACAATCGCCTTGGTCGCGATGAAGAGGTCAGGCAGGCAAAATCCGGTTATTTACCAGAGATTAATTTTTCTGCAGGAGTCGGTGTACAGGATATCCAAGAGCCTACGAATGACAACCTCACCCCCCAGCAGTACACCCTTAGCTTGAGACAGAATGTTTTCACTGGTTTGGCGACTAATAACGAGGTGGGCCGTCAAAAGGCCCGCGTTCAATCCCAGGCCTACAGCCTTCAGGGTGCCTCTGAAAATACAGCATTAAGGACGGCAGAGGTATATCTGAATGTCTTACGACAGCAAGAACTCCACCGCCTTTCCCAGGAAAATCTTGATTCCCATGTACGAATTGCTGATCAGATCAATCTGCGAACTGAATCCGGTGTTGCCAGTAAGTCAGACAGCGATCAAGTAGCTGCCCGACTTTCTCTGGCTCAGGCAAACGTTGTTGCCACCAATACCAATCTTGTTGATGCCCACACCAATTATCTAGCTGTTGTCGGCCATCTTCCGACTGATCTGCAAGAGCCTACACCGCCAGATTCCCTGATGCCCGCTTCTCTTCAAGATGCAGAAGCTGAAGCTATAAAAATGCATCCGACCCTGAAGTCGGCAGGAGCCGACCTTGAAGCCAGACAGAAACAATCTGAAGTAGCAAAAGCCCCTTATTGGCCCATTATTGATTTGGAAGTGGATCAGAATTGGGAGGAAGATTATGATACGGTAGGGAAAAAAGAATCCTTGATTGCAATGGCCAGGCTACGTTACAACCTTTTTCGTGGATTTAAGGACGAAGCACGTCGGGCTGAGACCGTTGAACTTGTAAGTGAAGCGCGAGAAATAAGGAATAATACTCACAGGCAGGTAGTTGAATCCATGCGACTTTCATGGATGGCCTATCAGGCGGTCAAAGATCAGATTAAATATCTGGAACAACGAGTCGATTTTTCCATAGGTACTATTGATGCATATACCAAACAATTTAATCTTGGCAAACGGACTCTGCTGGATGTTCTTGACAGTGATGCAGAGGTCATTGACGCTAAACGAGCTCTGGTCGCTGCCAGATATGACGGGTTGTATGCCCAATACCGTATCCTGAATGGTTTGGGGCAGCTGGTTAAGTCGTTTGATAAAGAGTGGCCGAAAGAAAGTCAGGTGACTATTGGCTCTCTCGTCGAATCGGAAAAACAATGAGATAAAATAGATCCTGTGGATTGAAACGGGATACAATGAGTGGCCAGTCGGAAGGCCATCTTTATTGTGTCCCGTTAATTTTAAGCGAACTTCTCAATACTTGGAGGCTGGTGAGCTAGCCGACCCATCAACGGATACGGCGTCATTATGTCAAATCTTGTTGACGCAACTTCAGTAATTATTCAATTAGTCCTCTCCCGCCGTGTTCCTGTCCTCAATTTTGTCAACAACACTATGCTACTGCCCTTAGGAATTGTGCTCTCGCTTTTCTTTTTTGTGGGACACATTGTTTCAGCCAGCGGGAATTTTACCCTTGATTCATCCGTACTTAATGCTGCCGAGAAAGAATATGGTGTTGGTGCACGAAAAAGACTCGTGGCTTGGCAACAGTTTGTTCGCGAAGATACGAGTCGTACCGATATGGAAAAGCTGGAGAAGGTAAACAGTTTTTTTAATCAAGTTAATTTTGTCAGTGACGCAATACATTGGTCAAAAAAAGATTACTGGGCCACACCGGTAGAGTTTCTGGCCAGTGATGGCGGAGATTGTGAAGATTTTGCTCTTTCAAAATATTTTACTCTGAAAATGCTGGGAGTACCGGAAAAAAAACTTAACCTGACCTATGTCAAGGCTTGGAAATTAAATCAAAGCCATATGGTGCTTACCTATTATAAAACACCTGATGCTGTGCCGCTGGTTCTCGATAATCTTATCAATGCTATTAAACCAGCAACACAACGACCAGACCTGCTTCCTGTGTACAGTTTCAACGGATCAGGATTGTGGCTGTCAAAAGAGCGAGGTAGAGGTAATCTGGTTGGAAAAAGTGACAGACTCAAATTATGGAATGATCTGCTCGAGAGAATGCCTGTCAGTTTACAATAACGTGAGGTTCAATCTATGACACTTTACAGACAACTGCTCATATTTACATTAATACTCTTTTTGGTTCTGTTCACCTGTACATGGATCATCAAGCTTCAAACGACACGTTCCTTTCTTGAAGACCAACTTGAGTCCCATGCCCAGGATACTGCAACCTCTCTAGGATTGTCGATCACCCCCTATATTGCTGAAAATGATATTGCTACGATCGAAACCATGATCAATGTTGTTTTTGATCGTGGGTATTATCGTACAATTCGGCTCACTGACCTTAATGATAAAGTCCTCATCGAGCGAACTCTTGAGGTTGTTATCAATGATGTTCCTGTCTGGTTTATACATGCTATCCCTTTAAAGACTCCAAGTGCCAGCACGCTCATAACAGCAGGGTGGACGCAGAAGGGCAGTCTGTATGTGGAAAGTCACCCGGGGTATGCCTATAAAACCCTCTGGGAAGCCATATATAATATGACAAAGGTCTTTGGTATTACAGGTGTCATTGTGTTAGTGCTGGGCGCCCTTGGTTTGCGAGCCCTGCTCCTGCCTCTACGGCGTGTTGAACAGCAGGCAGAGGACCTCTGTAAAAAACTGTACACATTCCAAAATAAACTCCCGAGAACTCGTGAATTGCGACGGGTTGTTGTAGCTATGAACAGTATGACAGCTAAAGTTAAAAAGATGTTTGATGAACAGGCGCGGGTGGCAAATAGATTGCGGAAAAATGCCTACAGTGATGCATTGACCGGATTAGGTAACAGGCGCTATCTGCAGGGGCAAGTTGCGGCCAGAATGAACAGGAATAATGGCATTTCTGTCAAGGGCGCATTTCTGTTGGTTCAGGTTCATAATCTCCTGGAAATCAACCAGGAAAAAGGGTATCAAAGTGGAAACCAGCTGCTCCAGAAAATGGCGAACAGTATTCGTGAGTCGACACGGAATCTTAAGAATTCCGCACTCTCCCATCTTTCCGGAGGCAACTTCGCAGCTTTCTTACCGAACGTCACAGAGGAAGACGCCCGACATGTTGCGGCTGCAATAGCCGGAGGTTTTGCCGGCTTGGCAAATGAAGACGTAGGGTTCTCTGAAAACGTTGGGCATGTTGGTGGAGTCAGTTATGAACAGGTGACATCCCTTAAACAACTGCTCTCCGAAGCTGATCGGATTTTGAGATCAGCACAAAATCAGGGGCCAAATACTTGGATCGTTGAATTACTTTCCTCTGAACCAACCATCACCCCACGTGGAGAGCGCGAATGGAAGCAGCTTCTGGACCAGGTACTGAACAATAAAGAGATTACTCTGTTCAGCCAATCCGTTGTTATGAGCAGCAACTTGAAACAGCTTATGCACAAGGAAATTTTAGCACGGATAACCTTGCCTACAGGTCAGATGCTTAATGCCGGCATTTTTATCCCGCTGGCAGAACGACTACGGTGTATATCCTCCATTGATAGAATCGTGATTGAAAAAGCGATGCTTGTTGATAGCGGAAAGCTGAAGTCCAATGAACTTGCTGTCAATATCTCTCCTTCCTCCCTTAAAGACGTCTCGTTTACAACCTGGCTTTTATCCAAACTCAAACAAATGCCTTCGGGAGCACCGAAGATTATCTTTGAATTTGCAGAATTCAATGCCACTCAGGAACTGGGTATTGTCCAGGATTTTGCAAAAGAAGTAAAATCCTTGGGACATTTTATCGGTCTCGATCATTTTGGGCAGAGCTTTGCTAATTTTGGGTATTTAAAATCCCTACAGCCCAAGTACGTTAAAATAGATCGAGCCTTCATCGACGAACTCAAAGAAGAAGACAGTGATAGTCATTTTTTCATTGGTTCTTTGACCAGTGTGGCTCACAGTCTCGATATCCTTGTTATTGCTGAGGGTGTAGAAGAAGAAGTGCAGTATCAAACATTATGTGATCTCAATATTGATGGCATTCAGGGATACTATCATGATAAACCCAGAGAGCTGTGAATGGCTAGGTTTCCTTTGTGCGTCTCAATGCTATGATATTTTAGAGAAAGGATTTTGTTGAAACCTTGTCTGCCAGATCATCCGTGGCAAAATTTATATGGGAAAAAAGGTGGTATTCTAAGATTTGGCAGCGTTTGAAATTTTCCTGGATAGTAAGGTGGCGCTTTTGATCATTGTTGCCATAGCGTTCTATGATATAGGTCATCCGTTCATCTAAAGAGACAATGCTGTCATGGCGTACACGTTTATCAGCATAATAGACAATTTCCTTGGCAAAAAAGATCCCTTGAGCATAACGATCGGTCGAGAACTCTTTGAGCACCACATGCTCACGAACAATTTCACCAATAGCCTGGAAGCCATGTTCAAGACAGATGTCGCGCCCTTTTCTGGCATGGTCGCATTCGCTGTTCAGGCAGATCGTTTTGGCAATGTCATGTAGCAGGGCTCCGGCCAAGACCAGATGTGGGTCCGGCAGGTTTGTTTCATTTGTTTTTGTTGGAGTCAAGCCAGCCAATAGCGCTTCCGCCACCTTGGCCACGGTCAGTGAGTGGGCCCGGATATTGTCGAACATGTCATATCTATCCATCAAGGCCAGACATTGGGCTATGGAAGGAACCTTCTCGCTCATCCTTATTTATCTGGCGCTTAACTCATGCACGGCATCGATGGCAATTTTGGCCTGATCCGGCGGGGTGAACTGATGGATGCCATGTCCGAGGTTAAAGATATGGCCATGGGCGTCTTTGGCACCATTCAGCAGGTTTTGGATGCGCTGACGCAGTCTGTCTTTGGGCAGCATCAGAGCAAAGGGGTCAATGTTGCCCTGGACGGCCTTCTTCCCCACCTGTTTTATGGCATCTCCTATGTTGATCCGCCAATCCAGTCCCAGGACATCGGCGCCGGATTGGATGGAGAGATCAAGCAGGGTTGCTCCGTTGTTGGCAAAATAGATGATGGGTAGACCGGTCTCTTGCAGGTCACTGATAATTCGCTGCACATAAGGCAGGGCAAATTCTTTAAAGTCACAAGGGGCCAGTACTCCAGCCCAGGAATCAAAGATCTGAAGGGCCTGGGCGCCAGCCCTGGCCTGGGCCTGGAGGTAGAGGCTGGTGCATTCTGTGATCTTCTCCATCAGCTTATGGAAGAGGTCTGGCTTGGTGAACATCATCTTCTTGGTCTCCCAGAAGACCTTGGAAGAGCCGCCTTCGATCAGATAAGTGGCCAGGGTAAAGGGCGCACCGGAAAAACCAATCAGGGGAACTTTCAGCTCTTTGCGCAGGAGACGGATGGTTTCCATGACAAAACCAGTGTGGATATCCGGGTCGGGTATAATGAGTCGGTCAAGGGCGGCCTGGTCGCGGATGGGTTCTGGGAAGATGGGCCCATGTCCCTCAGAGAAGGTGAGCGGGGTGCCCATGGCTTCCATGGGGATGAGAATGTCAGAGAAGAGAATAGCCGCGTCTACATTGAGGATGTCAACGGGTTGCAGGGTTACCTCTACGCAGAGCTCCGGCGTTTTACACAGTTCCAGAAAGGTCACGTTGCCTCGTACCTTTTGATATTCAGGAAGGTAGCGTCCAGCCTGACGCATCATCCAGATGGGAGTGTAGTCGGTCTTTTCACCGCGGCAGGCTTTGAGAAAGGTATCATTCATAATTGAGTCGTAGGGTGATGGGTGATTTTATTTGTTACGCTGAGAGGATTTTTTATTAACGCTTCTAAGCGTTATTGCGCCTCTACGCGTGAAATTGTTTGCTTCGGTATAATATGTGAATAGTTAGGCTACGCGATCCTTGTTCCAGGCACATAGCTGCAAAATGGTTCCTGGGCTAGATAGTCGCCGGTCATGGCATAGGCCCGTGCTCGGCAGCCCCCGCAGACATTGACATATTCACAGCGTCCGCAGTTGTCTTTGTAGCTTTTGAAATCACGCAACTCATGGAAAAGGGAAGAATCCTCCCAGATCTCTTTGAAGGAGAGCTCCTTCAGATTGCCCGCAGACTTGGGGAAATAGCTGCAAGGCAGAATGTTTTCGTCCACGTCAATTAAACAGATGAGCTGACCGGCAAGACAGCCCTTGGAACCACCTGTTGAAAATTTCAGATTGCGCCGTTTGAAAGTGCTCCCCTCTTCTTTGGCCTTCTGCCTGACGATCCGGTAATAATGGGGGGCACAGGTTGGACGCATCAGAAGTTCGTTTTCTTCCTTCTCAACCTGGTAATGCCATTCCAGAATTTCATCGTACACCTTTTCGGGGATTAATTCTTCCATAATGTCCTCGCCTCGACCGGTGGGTACGATCATGAACATATACCAGGCAGAAGCGCCAAGAGATTTGACTAGTTTGTAGATTTCAGGAATCTCTTCTCTGTTGCGGATAGTAAAGGAGGAGTTGATCAGAAAGGGAATCTTGTTTTCATTAAAGAGACGAATGGCGTTCATGGTTCCCGCAAAGGCCCCTTTCTGATTTCTGAAGTTATCGTGGGTTTCTGCCTTGGCCCCGTCCAGGCTGAGGGATACCATCTTGATACCGGCAGCCTTGATTTGTGTGCAGATATCCTGCGTCACCAGAGTGCCATTAGTAGCGAGGCACATACGCAGCCCTTTGTCGGTGCCGTATCTGGCAATCTCAAATATATCTTTACGCAACAGCGGCTCTCCGCCGGAGAGTACAATAACTGGGTTGGCATAGGAGACGATATCGTCGAGGATACGGGTGGCTTCACTGAAAGGGAAATCAGGATGATCATCTGCCTCAAGGGTCGATGAAGAGCGGCAGTGGACGCATTTCAGGTTACATCTTCTGGTTGTCTCCCAAGCTATCCATTTAGGGTCAAAATCCATACTGCTGCTCCGTTATAATGTGGCGTCATTGCTAAAAAGATATCCCATATATTATTGACACTATATTGTCTTTTGTTTTAAATCTCAAGGGAACCATATAAAAATTGTCTTGGAGTCCAGTATCATTAAATTGGTGAGTCCAATATTTTCGGTGGGTAAATCGCTTTTTTAAAAAAATGAGTCAAGACAGGAAACAGAAAATGTACATCTTTTTCCTGTCTTGACAATGAAGATGGGCTACTTATTGTTCGCACATGTTGTAAGTCAATAAAAGCAAGCATTCATGAAAAATTGGATAGTTAGGGCCGTACATTTGTAATGTTTTGAAAATGGAGGAATAGGTGGGGAAAGAGCAAGAGAAAGAGGTAATTCTGGAACAGATGGAAGAGCGTGCTGTTGAAGAAATTAGCACGCACGATGCAGAGAAGTCTATAGAAGAAAAGTTGGTTGCAGTCCAAGAAGAAATAGCTGGATACCAGGATAAGATGCTGCGTGCTGCTGCTGAATTTGACAATTATAAAAAACGGATGGAGCGGGATCGCAATGCGGCCATGAAGTATGCTGGCGAACATATTTTGCGCGAAATCTTGCCCGTTGTTGACAATCTGGAACGAGCACTTAATCAGGGCGTGGTGTCCGGAGTTGATGCAGAGATGAAGTTGGCGGCCCTGCTGGAAGGGGTGCAGCTCACCCTGAAAAGTCTGCTGGCGGTATTGGAGAAGTTTGAGGTAAAAGCTATTGAGAGTGTTGGTCTGCCCTTTGATCCCAATATCCAGGAGGCTTTGGTCATGGAGCCCAGTGATGTGGTTCCGGCCAGTCATGTGTTGGGTGAGTTTGAAAAAGGATATTATTATAAAGATCGTTTATTGCGTGTCGCTAAGGTTATTGTCTCATCGGGTAAGGCCGCGTCCTGAGTTCTCTTTTGAACCGGGAAAGAATGTGCTCTTCTCTTGACAAATGCTGGATGATGCACATTTTTTAAACCTGTCTTACGAATCAGAGTTTTGTGTCGGGAGCAGGGGCAGGCACGGAAATGAGTTTGTGCGGGTAACTCCTGCGCCATTGAGAGAAAATTGAAATTAACAACAACAAGGGTCATTTGTGCAAAGTGACATCTATTATATTTTGAGACGAGGAGAGATACTATCATGGGAAAGATAATCGGAATAGATCTGGGAACAACCAACTCATGTGTGGCAATTATGGAAGGGGGCGATCCCAAGGTAATTACTAACGTCGAGGGGAATCGGACAACCCCTTCGATTGTGGCCTTCAGTGATAATAATGAACGTATTGTGGGGCAGGTTGCCAAACGTCAGGCCGTCACTAATCCCGAGCGTACCCTTTATGCGATCAAACGTTTGATCGGGCGTAATTTTACCGATGCCGAGGTGAAAAAGTCTGTTGAGATCAGTCCCTTCAAGATAGTGTCAGGCAAAGGCGGGGCTGCAAATATTAAAGTGGATGGTAAAAGCTATACCCCGGCCGAGGTTTCAGCCATGATCCTTGGCAAGATGAAAAAGACTGCTGAAGAATATCTGGGAGAAGAAGTGACCGACGCCGTGGTTACCGTTCCTGCCTATTTCAATGATGCCCAGCGTCAGGCGACCAAGGATGCCGGCAAGATCGCAGGCCTGAATGTGTTGCGGATCATCAACGAGCCGACAGCAGCCGCTCTGGCCTATGGACTTGACAAAAAAGGCGAGGAGAAAATTGCGGTCTTTGACCTTGGCGGCGGCACATTTGACATCTCCGTCCTAGAGATTGGCGACGGTGTCTTTGAGGTAAAATCCACCAATGGTGATACATTTCTCGGCGGTGAAGACTTTGATATGCGGATTGTCAACTGGCTGGCCGATGAGTTTAACCGGAGTCAGGGCATTGATCTGCGTAATGATAAAATGGCCCTCCAGCGCTTGAAGGAAGAGGCGGAAAAGGCCAAGATGGAACTCTCTACCACCATGGAGACTGATATCAATCTCCCCTTTATCACCGCCGATGCCTCAGGCCCCAAGCATCTGAATATCAAGCTGAGCCGTGCCAAACTTGAGAGCCTGGTTGATGACCTGATTGAGCGGACAGTTGCTCCATGCCGCACGGCGTTGAAGGATGCCGGCCTGACTGCCAAGGATATCGACGAGATCATCCTGGTGGGCGGCATGACCCGCATGCCCAAGGTTCAGGCCAAGGTCAAGGAAATCTTCGGCCAAGAGCCGCATAAGGGCGTGAATCCTGATGAGGTCGTTGCCATCGGGGCGGCTATCCAGGGCGGTGTCCTGGGCGGCGATGTGAAGGACGTGCTGCTGCTTGATGTGACCCCCCTCTCCCTCGGCATCGAGACCCTGGGCGGGGTGACCACCAAACTGATCGAGAAGAATACCACCATTCCCACCAAGAAGAGCCAGGTTTTCTCGACTGCGGCTGATAATCAGCCGGCCGTATCCATCCATGTCCTGCAGGGTGAGCGGGAGATGGCCCAGGATAACAAGACCA
Organism: Desulfocapsa sp.; assembly: GCA_013792135.1. Classification (GTDB taxonomy): domain Bacteria; phylum Desulfobacterota; class Desulfobulbia; order Desulfobulbales; family Desulfocapsaceae; genus UBA2270. The sequence goes on from VMSP01000004.1 coordinate 9,999, forward strand.
TCGGTCGTTTTGAGCTCTCCGAGATCCCCATGGCCCCTCGTGGTGTTCCGCAGATTGAGGTCTCATTTGACCTTGATGCCAACGGCATTCTTCATGTCTCTGCCAAAGACTTGGGCACCGGCAAGGAACAGTCCATCCGTATCACCGCCTCTTCCGGTCTTTCCAAGGAAGATATTGAGAAGATGACCCGCGATGCCGAGATGCATGCCGATGAGGACCATAAGCGGCGGGAGCTGGTTGATACCCGAAATAATGCCGATGCCATGATTCACGCGACCCAGAAGAGTCTCAAGGATCTTGGCGACAAGGTGGATGCCGAGACCAAGGGCAATGTGGAAAAAGAGATTGAGAAGGTAAAGGCTGCCTCTGCTGGGGATGATATTGAGGCGCTGAAGAGTGCGGTTGAGGCGCTGACCACGGCCTCGCATAAGCTGGCTGAGCTCATGTATGCGCAGGCCTCCCAGCATGCCGATGCAGGCCATGCAGCTGGTGGTGCGGCTGATTCTGCTCCAAAGGATGACGATGTGGTTGATGCCGATTTTGAAGAGGTCAAAGACGACAAAAAGTAATTCGGCTGTATTTTAGCCAAATCGACTTGGTAACAAAGTCTGAAAAATGAAGGGGAGTGAGGAAAGAGGATTTTCTCACTCCCCTTTTTTTTGTTTTTACTGTATTGTACATTGTTTCAATGTCCCTGTAGTTGTTGTATTAATCCTTTTTCCCCTCTGTTATTGTTATGAAAATTTTATCTGGAATCCAACCCTCCGGTCAGCTCCATATCGGAAATTACTTTGGTATGATGAAGTCCATGATTGCTCAGATGGAGAGTTCTGAGCTCTATGTATTCATCGTTGACCTGCACGCCATGACCTCTGTCCATGACCGTGATCGTCTCGCTGCCGGTACCCTTGAGGCCGCCGCCGATTTTTTGGCCTTGGGGCTTGATCCTGAAAAATGTATCTTCTGGGTGCAGTCGGATGTGCCGGAGGTGTGTGAACTGACATGGGTACTTTCCACCATCGCTCCTATGGGCCTTATTGAACGCTGTCATTCCTATAAAGATAAAGTGGCCAATGGTATTGAGGCCAGTCATGGTCTTTTTTCCTATCCCGTACTCATGGCCGCTGACATCCTGCTCTATCAGGCGGACCAGGTTCCTGTCGGGCAGGACCAGAAGCAGCACCTGGAGGTGGCCCGTGATCTGGCTCAGAAGTTTAACAAAACATTTGGCGAGACCTTTGTCGTACCTGAACCAGCCATCAATAAGGAAATGGCCATCGTTCCTGGTCTGGACGGCCGCAAGATGTCCAAATCCTATGGCAATACTATTCCGATTTTTCTGGAGGGAAAGGCTCTTAAGAAAAGGGTCATGGCCATTGAGACCGATGCCACACCAGTGGAAGATCCGAAGGATTCCGATAAGTGTAACCTTTTTGCCATGCTGAAACTCTTTGCCACACCTGAACGTCTGCAGGACATACGTGATCTCTATGTGGATGGGGGCGCGGCCTATGGCTATATAAAACTGGAGCTGCTTGATCTTATCAGTGATCATTTTGCCGATGCCCGGAGGAAAAAGGCTGAGTATCTTGCTGATCCTGCTATGCTGCGGGAGATCCTGAAAAAAGGTGCTGATAAGGCGCGTGCCAAGGCCATTGTGACACTTGATCTGGTGCGTGATCGGGTGGGATTGAAATACTGAAAGGTTCGACGGACATTGACAGAGCTAAATGACAAAAGGCCCTATCTGTTTTCAGATAGGGCCTTTTGTCATTTGAATTGCCAGGAATGACTCATTGCATGTTGTGTTATACGTTATCTTGCAAGGCGCCGCCTCCAAGAACCAGCCGAAAAGATGGCTGGTTCTTGGAGGCGGCATAAGGTTCCGTTACAAAAAGAGCCTTACTCTTTTTGTAACGGTATCTAAAAATCAACCAGTTCCACTTCAAAGACCATGGTGGCGTTGGGGGGAATCGGGCCACGTCCAGATGGACCATAGCCAAGATCTGCAGGGATGATGAGGACCCGTTTTTCGCCTTTGGTCATGCTTAAAAAAGCCTCATCCCATCCTTTGATCACCCTGCCTTGGCCAACAGGAAAGCTGATTGGTTCACCGCGGTCAAGGGAACTGTCAAATTTGGTGCCGTCCAGAAGCTTGCCGGTATAATGGGCCTTGACCATGGTGCCGGAAGATGGGGTGTCGGTACCAGCACCTTTCTGGGTGACTACATATTGGAGTCCGGAAGGAGTGGTGATGGCATCTGGCCATTGTTGTTTAATCTTTTTGACACTGGACTCTAGGGCTTCCAGCTCTTTTTCTCTGGCTCGTTTATCCATGCTGCCAAGCAGCGCGTCAAAGGCTGCCTGGTCACTTTTGAAGGCTTGAGCTTTCGCACCTACACGAATAATCTCCACCGATTTCAGCTGGTCATTGCCCTGGATTTTATTGACAACGTCTTGACCCTCAATCACATGGCCAAAGACCGTATGTTTACCGTCCAGCCATGGAGTGGCAATATGGGTGATGAAAAACTGGCTGCCATTGGTTCCGGGTCCGGCATTGGCCATGGAAAGGATGCCCGGACCGCTGTGCGTCAGGGTGGGGTCAAACTCGTCGGGGAAGGTGTAACCGGGGCCGCCTGTGCCTGTACCCAAAGGGCAGCCGCCTTGAACCATGAAGTCGGGGATAACCCTGTGGAAGGTCAGGTTGTCATAGAATCTGGCTCCTCCTTTGCCGGCACCACCACCAAGCTCTTTGGTGCCCTCGGCCAAGCCTATAAAATTGGCTACAGTGAGTGGGGTTTTTTCAAATTCCAAGGTACAGGTGATATCGCCTTTGGCGGTGATAAATTTGGCGTACAGGCCTTCTTTCAGTTGCGTTTCTGCCATGAGTGTTTCTCCAGATAGAATAAATAAAAGGGTAAATGTGTAGAACCATAAAAGGTTAATTTTGCGCATGGTTTCTCCTGTTTGTAAGGGTAATCCAATGTTAATAATACCTGTAGCCTTGTGCAGACCGTGATCGCAGTAAGACTCTAAGGGAAGGCCGAAAACCCATTGTTCATTACTTAATGATCGCTAAGTACAAGAATTAAAGATAAATAATCAGGAGGGCACGACTTGTCAATCATAAATTAGGATGCTGTGGTTGCGCAGGCACTGTTTCCCGGTTCTTCATCCCGATTCTGATTGACTTGAAGTGGTATTCCGGGTTAAATATTCTGGTTTTGTCTTTTTGACTTGCGTTTTTTGGAAATGACGAGGTCCTGCAAGTTTTTAAAGAGTCATGAGCCTTCAAGGATAATATAATTCTCTCCCTTGGGAGAAGGATAGGAAAAGATATGAAAGCATTGATAGCCCTGGAAGATGGGACCATTTTTGAAGGTCAATCCTTTACCGGAAGAGGCGAGGCCATCGGTGAGATGGTGTTCAATACCTCCATGAGTGGATATCAGGAGATCCTTACTGATCCTTCCTATACTGGTCAGATTGTGACCATGACGTATCCTCTCATAGGAAATTATGGAGTGAATAGCGAGGATATGGAGTCGGCTGCTGTGCATCCCAGAGCCTTCTTGGTGAGGGAGTATAATGCCACGCCATCTAATTTTCGCTCCGAGCAGACCCTTGCCCAGTTTCTTAAACACTATGGTGTTCTTGGGGTAGAGGGGTTTGACACCCGGGCGTTGGTACGTCATATCCGGACAGTGGGGGCCTTGAAGGCTATTGTCTCCACTGAGGATCTGAATAAGGAGTCCCTGGTTGCACGGGCTAAGGCCTGGGTTGGTCTGGTTGGTCAGGATATGGTCCAGAAAGTGACCTGTGATCAGCCCTATGGCTGGGCGGATAACAGGCCGGTTCCCGGTACCAGATTTTCCACCGTCCAAGCGGGAATGAGCAATCCTCTGAAGGTTGTTGCCCTTGATTGCGGAATCAAATTTAATCAGCTTCGCATCATGACCGAGAAGGGGTGTCAGGTTCAGGTGCTTCCGGCTACAACTGATGCTGACACCATCCTGGCCATGGAGCCGGATGGTGTCTTCCTGTCAAACGGTCCAGGGGATCCCGCCGGTATTCCGGGGGTGGTTGAGATGGTGCGCGCCCTTCTTGGCAAAACGCCTATTTTCGGGATATGTCTTGGACACCAGATCCTGGGACTTGCCTACGGCGGTTCTACTTACAAAGTGAAATTTGGCCATCGCGGCGGAAATCAACCGGTTAAGGATCTGGCCACAGGGCACGTAGAGATCACTTCGCAGAATCATGGTTTTGCTGTGGATTCTGACAGTTTGGACAAAGAGGTTATTGAAGTAACCCATATTAATCTGAACGATGGCAGCCTCGAAGGGATGCGGCATCGGATTTGTCCTGCATTCTCCGTTCAGTATCATCCAGAGCATGCCCCCGGACCTCATGATTCTTTGTATCTTTTTGACCGGTTTGTCGCGATGATGCGGAGTGAAAAAGCTTAATCCGTAGTAATTATTCAGCATAACATCTTTTTCCTCTGATATTTTAAGGCCTCAATCCCTAAAACCTAATATTTTTTTGATGATCCCATGCCAAAACGAACCGATATCCATAAGATCCTCATCATTGGCTCTGGTCCCATTATTATCAGTCAGGCCTGTGAATTTGATTATTCGGGTGCACAGGCGGTCAAGGCACTGAAGGAAGAGGGGTACGAAGTTGTTCTCATTAACTCCAATCCTGCCACCATCATGACCGATCCGGAGCTTGCTGACCGTACCTATATTGAGCCCATTACTCTGGAGATGGTGACAAAGGTCATTGAAAAGGAACGGCCTGATGCCCTCCTGCCTACCCTCGGCGGGCAGACGGCGCTCAATGTTGCTATTAAGCTGGCCGAGTCTGGTATCCTTGATAAGTATAAGGTGGAGATGCTGGCTGCCAAGGTTGATGTCATCAGAAAGGCGGAGGGACGAGAAGAGTTCAGGGCGGCCATGCAGGCCATTGGGCTCAAGGTGCCTGAATCAGCCATTGTTCATACTTTGGAAGATGCTATGGTTGCCGGTGATGCCATTGGCTTCCCGGTTATTGTACGTCCCAGTTTCACCCTTGGCGGAACAGGCGGTGGTGTGGCTTATAACCGCCAGGAATTGGAAGCTCTGTCTTCGTCCGGCCTGGATTTGTCGATGACCACCGAGATCATGGTCGAACGCAGTCTTCTTGGTTGGAAGGAGTTTGAGCTTGAGGTGATGCGCGATTGCAAGGACAATGTGGTTATCATCTGCTCCATCGAGAATATGGACGCCATGGGGGTCCATACCGGTGACTCCATTACCGTGGCCCCAGCCCAGACCCTGACTGATCGTGAGTATCAGGAAATGCGGGATGCTGCCATTGCCATTATTAGAGAGATCGGGGTTGAGACCGGCGGTTCCAACGTTCAGTTTGCGGTCAATCCTCAGGACGGCGAGCTGATGATCATTGAGATGAACCCCCGGGTCTCCCGGAGTTCGGCCCTGGCCTCCAAGGCCACCGGCTTTCCCATTGCCAAGATTGCCGCCAAGCTGGCTGTCGGTTTTACCCTCGATGAGATCAAGAATGATATTACCCGGGAGACCTATGCCTCCTTTGAGCCAACCATTGATTATTGTGTGGTCAAGATTCCCCGTTTCACCTTTGAAAAATTTCCAGAGGCTGAGGATGTACTGAGCACGGCCATGAAATCCGTGGGTGAGACCATGGCCATTGGCCGAACCTTCAAAGAGGCCTTTCAGAAGGCCATGCGTTCGCTGGAGACCGGTCGGGCCGGTTTCGGGGCTGACGGCAAGGAGAGGCTTGATCATCTCGAGCTCTTTGAACTGGAGACGGGCCTGCGGGTTCCAAGCTCCAAGCGGGTATCCTATCTCCACGAGGCGCTCATGCGGGGGATGACCGTTGAACGTATCTACGAGATGAGTCAGATTGACCCTTGGTTCCTGCGTAACCTTGAACAGATCGTGGCCCTGGAACAGGAGATCCGGCTGCAGGATCTGCCGGGGATGAATCGTGAATTTTTGAAACAATGCAAACAGTACGGTTTTTCGGATACTCAGCTTGCCTTTCTTACCGGTACCTCCGGCAATGAGGTTCGTGCGCTGCGGAAGCAACTGGGGGTCGTGCCGATCTATAAACTGGTTGATACCTGTGCCGCTGAGTTTGAATCCTATACCCCCTATTATTATTCCACCTACGAGCAGGAGAACGAGGCCAGCAGGTCGGACCGGAAAAAGGTGATGATCCTTGGCGGCGGGCCTAACAGGATCGGCCAGGGGATAGAGTTTGATTATTGTTGTGTCCATGCGGCCTTTGCCTTGGCAGAGATCGGTGTTGAGTCGATCATGGTCAATTCCAATCCCGAGACCGTCTCCACCGACTATGATACCTCGGACAAGCTCTATTTCGAGCCGCTGACCCTGGAAGATGTGATGAACATCATTGATCTGGAAAGGCCGGATGGAGTTATCGTCCAGTTCGGCGGCCAGACCCCGTTGAATCTGGCCGTGGCCTTGGCAGAGGCTGGTGTGCCCATTATTGGAACTACTCCGGATTCCATTGATCGGGCGGAGGATCGTAAACGTTTTCAGCAGTTTCTGCAGAAGTTGAATCTGCGTCAGCCCAATAATGATACGGTTTATACCTTGGATGAAGCCCTCAGTGTTGCAGGCCAGATTGGCTATCCCGTGGTGGTCCGGCCTTCGTATGTCCTTGGTGGCCGGGATATGCGGATTGTCTACAGTGAGCAGGGCATTCGTGAATTCATGGCCAAGCCGGGCATGGCAGACAACAAGCACCCTGTATTGATAGATAAGTTTCTGGAGGATGCTATCGAAGTGGATGTTGATGCCATCTGTGATGGGAAAAAAACCATTATCGGTGGGATTATGGAGCATATTGAAGAGGCCGGCATTCATTCCGGCGATTCTTCCTGTGTTTTGCCGCCGCATACCCTGTCTCCGCAGCTCATTGAAGAGATTAAGCAGGCTACTCGGGCCATGGCCGAAGAGCTGGGTGTGATCGGTCTGATGAATGTGCAGTATGCGGTCAAAGATGAGGATCTGTATATCCTTGAGGTGAACCCCCGTGCCTCCAGGACGGTTCCCTTTGTCAGCAAGGCAACCGGGGTGCCTCTGGCCAAACTGGCCACCAAGGTGATGATGGGCATGACCCTGGATCAGCTTGGCCTGACCACTGAGGTATCGATCAAACATTGGGCGGTCAAGGAGGCGGTCTTTCCTTTTGATCGATTCAAGAACGTGGATACCCTGCTCGGGCCAGAGATGAAATCTACCGGTGAGGTGATGGGAATTGATGATAACCTGGGGCTGGCTCTTGCCAAGGCACAGCTTGCTGCTGGAGTAACTCTGCCTGTCTCAGGTACGGTATTTCTTAGTGTGCGTGATGGAGACAAAGAAGGAATTCTTGAAGCGGCTAGGCAACTGGTGGAAATGAAATTTACACTTCTTGCCACCAAGGGGACTGCAAGCTATCTTGCGCAGCATGGTGTCCCCTGCGATCAGGTAAATAAAATTTCTGAAGGACGACCCCATATACTCGATAAATTACAGGATAAACAGGTGGCCTGGGTGGTGAACACCTCTTTGGGGAGAAGGACTACCGAGGATTCCTATCGGATTCGTCGGGCAGCACTCGAGCTCCGTATCCCCTATACGACAACGAGCAGCGGGGCTGTATCGGTGGTCCTGGCGATGCAGGCTTTACGTAAAAGTTCCCTTGGGGTTCAGCCCATTCAATATTTCATATGAGAAAAAGGTGAAAAAGGTCTCTTTGTCGAAAAAGAATAATCATCTCTCGACAATATCCTGTTATGCCTTACTGTGGTAAGCCATAACAAAATACAGAAATGAATTTTTATCGTATCCACGATAGAGATGTCAATGAGAAAAATATCAGGAGCCACCGGAGGTTTCGTTGAATACTTTTTATAAAAATTTATCTATGTGGCTGGTGATTGGTTTGACCATGATCCTGCTCTTTAATCTTTTCAACAAACCTCAGACCGGCATGAATACTCTGACCTACAGTGATTTCATGTCTCAGGTGGAGGATAAGGCCATTACCAGGGTCTCCATTGATGGTGATACCATGTCAGGTGTCCTTCAGGATGGAAAACCCTTTAAGGCTATCTATCCGGCCAACGATAATGAGCTGATCTCCATTTTACGAAAAAGTGGAGTGGATATAACAGTCAAGGAAGTGCAGAAAGATTCATGGTTTATGACGATCTTTGTCTCCTGGTTCCCCATGCTCCTTCTCATTGGGGTCTGGGTCTTCTTCATGCGCCAGATGCAGATGGGCGGTAAAGGGGGAGCCATGTCCTTTGGCAAGAATAAGGCCAAGCTCAAGGAGAAAGGGGATAATAAGGTTACCTTTGCCGATGTTGCCGGTATTGATGAGGCCAAAGAAGAACTGGAAGAGATCATTGATTTTTTGCGGGATCCACAGAAATTTACCAAACTTGGTGGTCGCATCCCCAAAGGGGTGTTGCTGGCTGGTGCCCCAGGCACCGGAAAGACCTTACTGGCCAAAGCCATTGCCGGTGAGGCTGACGTTCCTTTTTTCACCATATCCGGCTCAGATTTTGTGGAGATGTTTGTGGGAGTCGGTGCTTCACGGGTGCGTGATCTGTTCGAGCAGGGAAAGAAGAACGCCCCCTGTATCATCTTTATCGATGAAATCGATGCTGTAGGCAGGCACCGTGGCGCCGGCCTGGGTGGAGGCCATGATGAACGTGAACAGACCTTGAATCAGTTGCTGGTGGAGATGGACGGCTTTGATAAAAATGAGGGCGTGATCATCGTTGCGGCAACGAACAGACCTGATGTCCTTGATCCTGCCCTGCTGCGTCCCGGTCGCTTTGATCGTCAGGTGGTGGTGCCGCTACCTGATGTAAAGGGCAGGCAGAAGATCCTAGAGATCTACGGCAACAAGACAAAGAGTATGGATGAAAATGTCGATATGGCTGTTATTGCCCGGGGAACTCCTGGTTTTTCCGGTGCCGATCTGGAAAATCTTATAAATGAAGCAGCACTTATGGCGGCTCGGGAAGGCGCCAGCAATATCGACAAGGATAAGTTGGATCGGGCCAAAGATAAAATTATGATGGGAGCGGAACGGCGTTCCATGGTTATTACTGATAAGGAAAAAGAGGTTACCGCCTACCATGAGGCTGGTCATGCCCTGATTGCCAGGTTGCTCCCTGATACTGATCCGATTCACAAGGTCACGATCATTCCCCGGGGCCGAGCCCTTGGCCTGACCATGCAGTTGCCCACTGAAGAGAGATATACCCATTCTAAGAGTTTTCTTGAACATACCCTCTGCATCCTCTTTGGTGGACGGATTGCCGAAAAGCTTGTCTTTAATGAGATCACCACCGGTGCCGGCAACGATCTGCAGCGGGCCACGGACATGGCTCGGCGCATGGTCTGTGAGTGGGGAATGAGTGATGAATTGGGGCCACTTACCTATGGCAAGAAGGAAGAACAGATCTTCCTTGGCCGGGAGATTGCCCAGCACCGCGATTTCAGTGAGGATACCGCCCGTAAGATTGATGCGGCGGTAAAAAATATTATTGATGAGGCCACGACCCAGACAGTTTCGCTTCTCACTGAGAATCGTGATGTCCTTACGCGTATGGCAGAAGAGTTGCTGGAGAAAGAGACCATTGTTCTTGATGATATCGAGCGGATTCTGGCTGATCTGCGCCCCGGACAATATGAGCCGGTGGTTGTGGAGCCTGTAAAGCCGGTAATAAAAGGTGAAGAGATAAAACCCGCCACTGATGAGACGGTCGGAAGTGAACCCGCCGGGGATAAATCAACCAGAGTGGAAACTCCAGCTCTGGTTGCGGGCAAGGAGTAATTCTGTTGGCTGCAGTACGGATTATGGGGATCATCAATGTGACCCCTGATTCATTTTCTGATGGTGGTTGGTATCAAGACGAGGTTAGCATCGTGGCTCAAGCTGATGCGTTGGTTGCGGCTGGTGCTGATCTTCTTGATGTGGGTGGCGAGTCCACCCGCCCTTTTGCCCAGCCTGTTTCTGAAATAGAAGAGCTTCGCCGGGTCATCCCAGCCATTCAGGCTATTCGCAGGAAATATTCTCTACCCATCTCCATTGATACCCGCAAAGCGGAGGTAGCGCGTCAGGCCCTTATGGCCGGGGTCAATATGATCAATGATATTTCGGCATTACGTCATGATCCGGCCATGATTGAGCTGCTGCGTACTACAGAGGTCCCGGTTGTCATCATGCATATGCAGGGGACGCCTGGTGATATGCAGGTAGACCCTGTGTATCAGGATGTGGTGGCTGAGATACTTGATTTTTTCAGGGAAAGGCTTGACTGGTTGCAAGGCCAGGGGGTTGATCGCCGTCGTATTATCCTTGATCCCGGAATTGGTTTTGGTAAGACCCTTATCCATAATCTGCTCATACTCAAAAATCTGTCTGCCTTCTCCTCATTGGGACAACCCATCCTGCTCGGTCATTCTCGTAAGAGATTCCTGGGTGAGATCACTGACAGGCAGGTGGAGGAGCGTGATTTCGCAACTGCAGTTGTTTCAGCCCTGGCGGTGACAAAGGGAATTTCCATTGTCCGAGTTCATGATGTCTCTTCCAGTCGGCAGGCAATCCAGATAGCTGAGGCCATTGACGCGGTATAAGAAAAACATTCAGCCTGTTAACCTAACCTTACACGCGCGGATTTTACAGCAGTGATGGCTTACGCCTACCTGACTTGCTAGTGATGAGACCGATTAGCCAACCGATAACGAGTACTCCGCCTCCTGCCAGGAACCATTTAATCCGTTCATCTTTCCGCAGTGCCTGGTTTTCCAGTGTTACTTCTGTTAACTTGTCTCTGAGTTCCTTAATTTCATTTTCTCGGTCTTTCTGCGATTGTCCGACTTGCGGGAGGATTGTATTATTAGCTTGGGGTAACGGGATTTCTTCTGGGAGGACATTTGTTTCAGCTTTGGGAGGGGAAAACTGTTGTTCGGCTGGAGGGCTACTCTTCTCGGTTTGCATGTCTGACTGATTGCTGTTGGCAGGTAGGGAAGAGGCATCATCAACAACGGAAGGTGTGCTGCTCAGATATCGTTTCAGCATCCAACCTTCACGGCCTGTTGCGGTACGAATCTTGATCCAATAGCCGTTTTCCTCTAGGGAAACAACTGTATCTCCATTTTGCAGGAGGGAGACGATTTTGTAATCAGTTCCCTGGCCACTTCTGACAGGTACCTCTGAATCATTGGCGACAGAGTAGGTATCAGCTATGGCTGTTGGTGCATAGGTCAGAAAGAGCAGTAGGAAAATAATAAGAAGGAGGAAAGAAGAGAATTCTGTGAGAGTGGTTGAGAGCCCGTTTTTCTTGATGGTAAACATTTGTCTGCTGTCTCCTCACTATGGGGATATGAAATATAAAGCGGAATAAAGTGGAATCTATGGCAGTGGGAATGCACAAATCTTATTTCATTATTTTATAATATATACCTTACTAAGGTAAATTGTGCATGTGCTTTTCATGCTGAAGGTGCAGTGGCAGTAAGAGAATAATTCAATAAAAGGCATGAACAAAATGGCTGCTATACAGATGGATGGTTTTGATTTTGTTTTTGATCCCGGCGCCTGTGAGACATGTCCTGGGCAGTGTTGTTGTGGAGAATCCGGAAATGTCTGGGTGAATTTACAAGAGATCAATCGTATCTGTTTGTTCCTGCAGATACACTTCATTGATCTTGTGGAGGCTTATCTCCATCGTGTCGGAAATAGATTTTCCTGTAAGGAACGTGTTACCGAACAAGGTATGGAATGTATTTTTTTTAAAGGGGCTGAAAAAAAATGTTCCATTTATGCGGTGCGACCAACTGGATGTCGATCTTATCCCTTCTGGGATCATTTTAAAACCCATACAGAACAGCTTGTCCAAGAGTGTCCCGCTATAAAGAAGAAATGAATTGTGAGAAGTGGGTATGCAGTTAGCTCAACTAAATCATGCTTAACGTGCTGTATTTACGACACTTAATTGCTGCAGGCAAAAAGCTAGTGACTTGCCATGTTTTCACATAATTTCAAAATGGTTACATTCACTCTGGTTGAGCAAACTGCATACCCAGTTTGTGAGATTTCATGAAAGCAACGAATACGAACATGAATAAATTATTTTTTGGTTAGTTGTTTGACTTTTGTAATTGTCTGTTGAATACTTAATAAAAACAAATTGTTTTTTTGCAATTATACAAAAGACAATAATAAAACATTTCAGCAAAGGGGTGTCAGGATGGTTGTTAAAGAAATCAGAAAGATTGCAAAGGAAATGGGGATTAATGGCGCCAAGATGTTAAAGATGGATTTGATCCGGGCTATTCAGGTTAAAGAAGGCAATACACCCTGCTTCCAAAGTGGAGTTACTGCCTGTCCCCAGACTGGATGCTGCTGGTGGGGTGATTGCCAGAAATAGGAGAGCCATTTAGAGATTAAGGGTGTGCCTTTGGCATCTCCAGGTTGGAAAGTTCTACTTCCACCTCTTTTTCTTCGGTTTGTTGGCGTTCGTTCTGGTGCTGGATGCGTAATCTGACATGGTCTCCTGCCTGCCTATCCATGAGAATAATGCGTACATCCTCCATTGAGCTGATGGTAGCGTTGTTTATGGCAATCAGGATATCATTTTTTTGCACTCCAGATTGACTAGCCTTGCCCAACGGGCTGATATCATTGATCTTCAGCCATTTCTTCTCACCTTCCTGCATCTCCGTCAGCACTAGACCCATCTTGCCCACTGGCTCAAGGTCAACAGGGTCTGCCAGAAAGAAGAAATCCGCGGTCTGATGAAGGTCTCTCCCAGTATCTTCGGCGTTGATATTGACTATCGATGCTTGTCTTGCCTCTATTCTACTAGCCACCCGTGGTGGAATCCCCGAATCTTTACGGGTGTGCTGGGTCCCTGCCAGGATCACCATCCGGGTGGCGGGGTGATCAGTTAAAAATTTGGCTGCTGTCTCGGCCATGGTTTCGTCCCATATGGCCTGAGCCTGGATAAAACCGGTCAGCATCCCTTTTTCTGCTTGCTGGTTGCTGGCATGAAATCCATGCACTTCACTCAATCGTTCTGTGTATCCGGGAAGGTCCAGGTTCCGGTTCCCGGCTAAACTCTTTTTTTGTTCCGCGTTCAAGGAATCAGTATGGCCGTCTTTAAAGATCTTGCTGACAATTTCTCTTTCCAGGTTGAGGCCGATCACCGGGATCTTGTGTCTGCGGGCATAATTGAAGATATCACGAAAATAGCGCCAGTCATAGCTCCATACCTTGAAATAGTGCGAGGAGCGGAGGAAATCCTCCTCGCTTATGGTGTCGTCATTGATATAGGCGTCAAGGGCAGCTTGACTACTTCTGGGAAACATCTCCATGCCAATAGCTAGATTTGGATTTTTCTGGTGCAGGGCCTGGATGATCTTGAACTGGAGCCGATGGTCAGCCATTGAGGTATGGTTTTCTCCCACGTAGATAACTCGGCGCTGGTTCAATTGGTCGATGATGTCGCTAAAAGAGTTCAGTAGGGGGACCGATCCACCTGAGGGTAAGCGTTCCAGGATGAAATGGATGCCGGATTCGCTTTCTCGGATTTTTTTTTCTTGAATCCGTCCTTCTTGAAAATAGAGCCAGGAATATTTTCCGTAGTGGGAGAGCTTTGGTAGAGCGGCGGTTGTTTCGGCAGCACTGCTGCTGCTCATGAGGACGGCCACTTGGGCCTGACTCAGGGGGTTGGTGCGCACGTCCACGGTGAATCCCTGTTGTGGATGATCAAGTTTGGCAAAAAGTGAGCGGCTGGCTGGGCTGTTGATGCCAAGAAAGAGGAACGTCCCTTTACTCAGATCCTGGTTGCGTACCTGTTCTGCGGTCATGATCTTCCAGGAAGGTTCAGCAAGTCTTTGCAGTAGTGGCGCAAAGACTTTGGCCGCAGCGTCAGATTCCAATACGACTCTCTTCTCAGGGGCTCCGAGAAAACGGGACCAGACAGGCGGGAACTCTTTAGGGGTTAAGACTCGCAGCAGATCGTAATCGGGATCGATGATCAATTCTGTAGGATGTCCATCTACCGGCAGTTCAATGGTTGTTTGTACCTGTGAGAGTGTATGCGAAAACCGCTGTTCACCCTGCGGAGTTCTGACCAGTATGGGCAGGGCCAGGGTGAAAGGTTTTTTACTCTGTTGTTGCACAGTAAAACTGAGCACGGTCTGAGGCTTGCGGTTGTCTGTCTTGATATGAGAAATGGAAAAATTGGGAATATCTGGAGATTCAAGTCTTTCTTGGAAGAATTTATGCAAATCCTGTTTTGCAATCTGCTCAAAACTTTCCCTGATCTCGTTCCACGAAACAGCCTGGCCACGGTGGCTCTGGTAGAATTGACGTAGTCCCTCCGAAAAGAGTTCCGGGCCCAGTAACCTTTTCAACTCGTGAAAAAACATTGCACCTCTGTTGTAGCCAACGGCACGTATCGTCTGGGCCATGGCCTGATTGTGGCTTGCGGATCTGAAATCGCCCAAGGGTAATGCTGTTTGCGGAGAGACATGGCTCTGATAATTTATAATGGCTTCTTTCCGGTGGGTCGTACCCTGGCCATTGTCTTCATCATAGGCGTAGTCGGCAAGATAGCTGGTTAACCCCTCACACCAGTTACCTGAGTTCGAACGAACCTCGATGCTATTGCCAAACCAGGAGTGTAGGATCTCGTGCCCCAATGAGGTGTCCTTGATGAAAGGCAGGCGGAGTACCTTTTGGCCCAGGAGAGAAAAGGTGGGCATGCCAGAACCGCTTGGTAGGCGGTTGGCAATAATGGCATAGTGATGGTAGGGAAAGGTACCTATCTCCTGTTCGTAGCGCCTGATATATTTAACGGCCGCTTCCAGGTATTCGTGGCTTAAAGATGCATCCTCTTTGAAGAACCAGGTGGAGACCAGGAGGTCCTTCCGTATCTTGAGCGTTTTTATGCTGTAGGGACCAGCAGCAAAATGAATGGATTGTACCGGTTGTGAAAATGAAAAAGAATGTTCTTTGTCCTTGGCTGTATAGCCAAGGTTATCTGATTCTGCTATTGCCTTGAATCCTTTGGGCACCATGGCCGTGAGGCTGAACCGCATGTTTCGGTCGGGGATGGGGTGCCACATGCTGGAGAGAATGATGCCCTGGTCACTGATCATGTTGTCAAAGTCGTTATCGGGGATCTGTTTGCTATAAGAGATGAAAACTTCCAGTGGGTTATCTGTAGCCGGGAAATGGAGATGACCATCGTTTGGGATGGGCACGGGGATTGTCTCCTGCCCCATCGTGTTGATGATGATAGCGGAAGCTGATATCCCCTCGAGTGCCAGGGAGAGCTCCTGACCGGCCGGCACCGAGATATGAGCGGTACCGCTCATCGTCTGCTTTTCAGGCTGAAAGGAAATGGCAAGTTCGTAGGAGGGGACGCTGGCTGCGGCGGGAGCTGCCAGGAGCAGGAGAAAAAGCGGCAGGGACGTGAGTAGAAAGAGAGAAAGAGAAGGTGGTGAAGTGGTAAATGATGAGGACAAGGCTTTCTCCTGAGTGTTGCTTATGGTTCTGTTTCCTGTTAAAAATGATCACTTATATTATGCATACTATCATAGTAGAGAAACAACCTTCAACCTTTAAGAAAGAGTCTAATGCAGATCAAAATTGTGGCTCTCAATGCCCGTTTTACCCATTCCTGTCTTGCCTTGTTCCATGTTCGTAATGAATTGGAGAAAAAATGTCCAGGGATGGAGATAGAGTTGTGTCAGTTAACCATCAATGACTCCTATTATGAAACCCTGCTGCGTCTAAGCCATGGGGATCCGGATTACATCTTTTTTTCAGCTGCTGTCTGGAATTCCGATCGGGTGGAACAGTTAATTCACGATCTGAAAGGGTGTCTTCCTGATTGTGGTGTGGTGGTAGGCGGCCCCCAGGCCGTGGTCATTGGCCGCAATCTTTCTCCAGCGTCATGTACTGTGGTCAGTGGTGATATGGAGGCCGTGTGTGATACTTTTTATCGGGATCTGGAAACAAGAACCCTGCAACCTCTGTATGGAGGCTCCTTTCTTCAGATGCAGGATCGTGTCCTCTTGTCGCCGTATCGTGAAGAAGATTTTAGCTTACACTTGAGAAACAGAAATATCTATTATGAGAGTTCCAGAGGCTGTCCATTTTCTTGCAGCTACTGCCTTTCTTCGGCGGAAAAAGGAGTGTATCATAAGGAGCTTGGTCAGGTTCAGCAGGAGCTCGCACAGATATTGCGTCATAGGCCAGCGACGCTGCGTTTTGTGGATCGGACCTTTAATGACAGGCCGGAACGGGCACTGGCCATCTGGAAGTTTCTCGTGGGGATAGAAAGCGAAACCTTGTTTCATTTTGAGATAACTCCTGATCGTTTTACTGAAGAGATGTTTGTTTTTCTCCAGAGTGTGCCGGTGGGGCGTTTTCAGTTTGAGATCGGGGTTCAGTCCACCCACTATCACACCCTGCAGGCCGTTGGTCGTATGGTCGATCTGGCAAGCGCCTTACAGAATATCAAAAGACTTGTGCTCCTTGGCTCCATCCATCTCCATGTGGATCTGATCCTTGGTCTTCCTTATGAAACCAAGGAGGACTTTTATCGCTCATTTGCAGAGCTTTTCGCCACCGGTGCGCATTATCTACAGATGGGGTTATTGAAGCTGCTTCCCGGTACGGCGATCAGTAGAGATGCAGAAAGCTGCTCATATGTGAGTTGTAAACAGCCACCTTATGCGGTGTTGGCCAATCATTGGCTGGGTCATGCTGCATTGCGGGAACTTTACTGGTTCTGCGAGTGTGTGGAAAAATTTGTCAATAACCGTTATTTCCCCTCACTCTGGGAGTATCTGCGGAGGAAAGGAGAGGATGTGGCCTCATTTTTCCAGGAACTGCTGCGGATCTGCCAGAAGGATAATTTCTTTGCTCTGGCGGCCACCCAGGAATTTATGGGACAATTGCTCAGTTGGTTGATTCAGGGGAGGGAAGATGGTCCTTTGCTCCTGGAAATCCTGCGTTATGACTGGCTGCGTTGCGGGCATCGTTTCTTGCCTTCATACCTGCAGGTCGAGCTCGAAGAAGAACAGCCACTGGTGGTAAGGAATGAACTCTATCAGCAAGCAGGTTCTGAGCTTGCTGGTGTTTTTGATCAAGGGAGCAGGAAGCAGTTTTTGAAAAAAGGTTTTTGCTTACGTTTTTCAGGGCAGTGTCTCAGTGAACTTGGGCTCACCCAGGACGGAGAGCGGGCCGTGATCATATTTCTACCGGAACGGGAGGTAAGCCTGTATCGTTTGAATAAAACGGTGGTCGTTACAAGTTCAAAAATTCACAAGAGTTGTCAGTTAAAATAGCTGCCAGCAGTAGATTGTGATATCTCGGTCAGAATAATGGCCGAATCTGGCTCATGAATTCTGTTTCCAGTTCTTTGTCGTTGATCTCCTGGCAGAGCAGAGTGGCTAGGGACGGCAGTTGCTGTTTTGATGTTGGCCCCTGCTGTGCCCATACTTCAATAATATCTTTCATGACCTGTCCGGCAATTGGTCCAATGGCATAGGCTAAAGCGTTTTTTATCTGTTCCAGTATCGGCGCCAGTGCGGCGTCAATCTCGGCCTCTTGGTGTTTTGGTACCGCCGCTTGAGAGAGTGCGGGCGCGGTCTGTGCTTGCATGCCACCCTCGGGTTGGGCGGGGGCTTGCGCTATGGCTGCAGGGCCTTTGTTGACTGCGGTCTGGATATCATTGATCAACATTGAGAGGGTCATGTTGATAAGGGACTTATTAACGGCAGGCTCACAGACCATGACCAGAATTGCTCCCTCTGCCAGAGGTTTTATAATGAGCAGTGACACATCGAATTTGAACTCAATGCTTGCCATGTCCAGATTGGCCATAGTCCCCATCTTTATAGTACGGGTGAGAAGGTTGCCCATGGTCTTTATAGTATTTTCTTTGAAGATCGGTGGAAGTTTTGCGGCTGCCAGCTCTTGATTGCCTGTGTAAACAAAACAGCCAAAAACTCCGGGAAGCATATTGATTTCTTTGAGGAGCGAATCCATGGTGCATTTCCTTTTATAGTCTGTATTCCAGCTGGTTAGTGAGCAGTTTTTGTTGGAGAAGCTAATATATGGGCTTGCAGGCTGTAATCACAAAAGCCCCTTGCCTTTTATGGCAGAAACGATTTCTGATTATTGCATGCTAATCCTGCTTAATACGGGTCGTAATCCGGCTGCAACTGGACCGGGAGGGATAGTCTTGCTGATCTCCAGGCCAACCACAACGTCTTTCCCGCTGAGAATAAGAAGATTGTTACCACTGCTCAAGGTGAGCATGGTGTATTGCTGTTCCCCTGTTCCCATTGCCTCTTGAAGCTGCTGACTGACAACGGAAATATAGGTTATGAAATTCGATATTTGATCATCAGCTGTCTTGGCAGCATATACCAGATTGCCATCTTTTGAGACGAGAATGGAATTGCTGATTTCAGGCATTGCGTCCAGCATAGTGATAAATTGCTGCAAGATTGGATTGGCTGTATGGGTTGAGGCTGTCGTCAGGGTCTCAGCTGTCATAGAGGGAGGGGGAAGAATATCTTCATCTTCGTGGAGGAAGTCGTCAAGTCCCAGGTCCATGCCAGTCAGGTCTATGGAGTCGAGAGAGGCGCCGGAAGTGGCGGGCTGGGGTATAGAATTGGTGGGCGATGCGTTTTGCTCGTCTTGCCTTCTGCTCCCCTCCAGCAGAATAAAACCAAGAGAATCGTGGATTTTTGGTTCAGTGATTTTGCAGGAGTTGTCCAGCACAATCTCTACATTTTTCCAGCTGATGATTGTAAAGGCGGCATCTTCCCCAGAGAGATCGTCAGTGTCGGCATCCAAGAGATCACCGTTTCTAAAATACATATTACCCTGATGCTTACCAGAGCGAACAGTGACGGTGCATGTCTTTTTATCCAGTTCCAGCAACTGGAGAAATGAACTCAGAGAGACTCCGGTGATGAATCCTTTGGAGCGGCCCTCAAGTCCCTTCAGAATCTTTGTGACCAGCAGGTTGAAGTCGATAGGTTTTTCTATGTATTGAAATGCCCCGATTTCTTTTAGATTTTCTTCAATGTCCGGTGTGCCGAAGGCGGTCATGACAATAACGGGGAGCTCGGGATGGTGGGCGCTGAGGTGGGCAACCAGTGCGAAGCCGTCCATCTTGGGCATTTTCAGGTCTGTAAGGACTAGATGGATATCCTGTTCATCCAGGATGGTGACCGCTTCTTCGCCATTATGGGCGGTAATAATGCCAAATTGATCTTCGTAGGACTTAAATCCATCAATCAGGCTGAGCAAAAAGCTTTCATCATCGTCAACAATAAGAACGGTATTCATAGCAACTCCCATACCGGCTTCTGCCGGGTGATAAATGTGACAGTTCATCAAGTGAAAAGGAGAAGAGGTTTTTCTTTTCTTTCACGCAGTTATTTTGATGAGAAGTGATTTGGTACTATGTATAAATGTAGCTGAATACTTCCTTTTTACCATGCGTAGTTGGCCTGTGTCCAGAAAAAGCTGTCAAAGGCCGGGAATAACAATAAGAACCTTGGTTCCCATGTTATTTTTGCTGCGGATATCGATGGAGCAACTCATCTTGGAGAGCATTTTTTTGACAATAACCAGGCCTAAACCGGTTCCCTGGGGTTTAGTGGTATAAAAAGGTTTGAATAAATTGCTCTGTTCATGGTCATTGATGCCGCAGCCATTGTCGCCAATAATGATATTGATCTGGCCATTTTCTTTCTGAAGCATGGTAAGGGAAATATTTTTTTTTAAGGTTTCAGTAAGGGAGTCGGCCGCATTGGCGATCAGGTTGAGCAGCACTTGCTGGAAAGCACGGGGGTCGATCATGCCGATGCGTGGTTCTTTAGGGATATTGGTGGTCAGTTGGATGTCTTTTTGTTTGAGATCTGTTGCGATCAGGGTGAGGAATTTGTTGAGCAGGGCAGTCATATCTGTCTTTTCGATGATCGGGCGTTCAAATATGCTGAAATTTTTGAGTGTTTTGAGCAGATATTCAACGCGACCAATATCTGAAAGACCACGATTGATAAAACGTTTGATGTCGCTTTTATCATAGAGTTCGAGGTTGGAATCGAGAACCGAGAGAGAGACCTTGATTGAATTGATGGGGTTGCCCAGTTCATGACGAATGCTGGAAAAAATAAATCCGATATTGTCCATGAGGTTTGCGGCCTCGACAATAGATTCCAGTCGTTTCTTTTCTGTGATATTACGTTTGACGATCACTTGGTGGCTAATGCCTTCCGCTGGATTGAAAGCTGGCGAGATGAGCATCTCTTCTTCGTAGAGGGCGTGATCTTTGCGATAGTTGGCAAATTGTCCCTGCCATTTTTCTCCATTCTTCAGGGCCGTTGTAATCTCTTTCCATGTGTTGCTGTCGGTGACGTTCTCAGGATAGAGGGTTTTGATGTGTGTGTTGATGATTTCTGCCTGTGAATAGCCAGTGATGGTTTCACAGGCAGGATTGGCATAAAGAATATGGCCTGTAGAGTTGGTTATAAGGGTACAGTCACTTGATTGTTCAATCACTGTTGCTAAGCGGTCTCTTTCTGAACAATCCTGTTGGTTACGGATGGTCATGGCCAGGATATTGGCAATAAATTTTAATCCTTGGATCTGTTGCTCGGTAAAAGGAGTTGCATTTGTCAGTCTATCCATGCCGATGATTCCCCAAAGCTCATTCTTTAACAAAATCGGGATATCAAGAAAGGCCTGGATGCCGAGTTCTTTGAGCCCATTTTGTTCCTGTTCTGACATCTGAGGAGACTGATTGTTGATAATATGGCCGTTTTTCAGGAGGGCAACGCAATCAGGATTGTTAAATATCCAGCTATGATCAATGGTTGCCTGGAATTTTTTTTGCTGCCTGACTGTCTGTCTGGCGCTTGTATCTGCTTCGACGATGTAGATTCGGTCACTTTCAAGCGGCTGACAGAGGGTGGAGAGCTTGCCGCTGAAACAGTTTTGCCAGCTGTTTTGGAGATGGGATTGGTCAGTGATTGTCAAAATGGTCTTCCAGATGGCCTCATTGCGGATTAGTCTGTGTGAAGTTTTTTGATCAGTAAATTTTTGTAATTGTTCCTTGAAGTCGTTAAGAACCTTGAGGGCTGAAAGATTTTGTGATGTCGCAGGATTGTAGTCACTCCTCGGCCTTGTTTTGAGCTTATGGAGACACCTGTGGGTAGCGGAACGGAGTGTCCTTGAATAAAAATAGATGAAGCCCCCTTGCAAAAATGTGAGTGCAAGCAGACAAAAGGCAAGGGGATTCGTGTAGGCAGGTGCCTTGAAAACGAGGATGTAAAGCATGGGTATAAGGCCGATGGCGAGAAAACAATAGGCTATTATCGGAATAGCTGCGAGGTAGGTACTGAAGAGGGTGCAGATACAAAAGAGAAACAGGGTATGTATGGCATAGAGCAGCAAGGTACCATTTGTGATAAGCAGACTGCTGCTTCCCCAACAGAGAGCCAGTAGTAGACAGATGAAAAGCAGAAGACGATAGGTCTTACTAATCTTTAGCGTTGATCCTCGGTGGGCATGAACAATTAAAAAAATATACAAAAAGGAAAGACAGGTGTAGCAGAGTATTCCAGATAAAAGAAGAGCCTTGGGAAGTGTTTTCCAAAAAATGGTTGTTTCCATAAAGACCGCTGCGAGAGCTGTCAGTTGGATATGGGGGCCATATAGATAAAGGCCGCGGAGGGCGTTGTGGAGAAATCTGGTAGATCCAGAGATGGGTGGCATATGAGTTCTAGGTGAAGGGGAAAAATAAAAAAAAGTCCTATTCTGAAATTGTATAATCTCACAAAGCATAGCAGAAGATGAACGAAACAACAAAAAAATGCTGGATGTTTTTTGGGGCTTTAGCAAAGCAAGTGTGGTGAGAAGTGCTTGCTGAGATGAAGGTTCAAATAATTGTTGCAGTAATTGGCTGATATTGTAAGTAAAATAATAGTGGCTTGAGTTTTTATTGTGAAAAAAGTATAATTTTTTTTATTTTAATGGGCAATTGGCGTAAGCGTTAGTTTGGATTTTTTAACGTAACGTTCTAATATCATGTTTAAAATATTTTTATATTGTGTTTGGCATAAGAAATGCTATGTTTATTGTATCTCTTCTCTCCTGGAAAAAGCCGGTCCGCTCTTGTGTGACTGGCTTTTTCTATTTCCAGGGTTCCTGTTTAGCTCTCTTTCTCTCTTATGGTTGCATCTATCTCTGTTGCTCTTGAGCGTTGCCAGGGGTATGAACGTAAGGTTCTGCAGTCTGTGCTTGAGCGAGTCATTCCGTGTATTGGTGAATTAAACCTGTCGCCTGGTACCAGGGTTTTGCTGAAGCCCAATCTGATCAGCGCCAGCGCTCCCTCTCTTGCCTGTACCCATGCGGGGTTTGTTGCCGCTGTTGCTGCCTGGTTTCTTGATCATGGTTGTCGAGTCGTGATCGGTGATTCGCCAGCCTTTGGCAGTGCCATAAATGCAGTGGAGCGTCAGGGGATTGCCAAGGCCGTCCTGGGGATGAATATCCAGGTTGTCGAATTCGCATCTGTTGTATACAGGCGCTTGCCAAGCGGAATCTCCGTTGGTATTGCCGCGGAGGCCCTTGATTGTGATCTTTTGGTGAATCTTCCCAAGATTAAAGCCCATGACCAGATGTATGTAAGTATGGCAGTGAAAAATATTTTTGGTATAGTGAGAGGGCCACGCAAGTCCTGGCTCCATATGCGCTATGGGGGATCGCATATGGAGTTTGCCAGGATTATCTTGGACCTTCAAGAATTATTGCCGGAGAACATCACCCTTGCCGATGGTATTGAGGTGATGCACAGGCATGGCCCTATGCATGGAGAGTTGCTGTCTCTAGGGTGTCTTGCCGGCTCAAAAAGCCCGGTGGCTCTTGATACAGCCATGTTGGCACTTCTTGAGCTTGAATCCGTCAAAAGTCCATTGTGGCGCGTTGCCAGAGAGCGTGCTCTGTCTGGTGCGCAGCTTTCCGGGATAGAATTTCCTTTGTTGGCACCATCTGACTTCATCGGGTCAGGTTTTATGGCTCCGAAAATTTTAAATCCTGTACGTTTCAGGCCACTGCGATATGTTTTTAATTCCTTGAAGCGAGTTGTTCTTGGCTTGCATCGGGAATAATAATAGTATTAAGTGTGCAGATAAGATCTGGCATAACAGATAATGGAAATTACCAAAATAACGCTTTAATTTAATCTATTTTTACTGGGATATATGTCATGTTTGATTTACAGGGAAAAGTCGCTTTGGTAACAGGTGGATCACGTGGGATCGGCAGGGCAATTGCCATCAGGCTGGCTGAAAATGGTGTGCAAGTAGTGGTGAATTATGTGCGGCATAAGCGCGATGCCGAAGAGACGGCAAGTGTCATAGAAAAACAAGGTGGTCGTTGTCTTCTGGTTAAGGCGAATGTGGCTGAAGAGGCTGACGTCGAGGCAATGTTTGAGATTATTACCAAGGAATTTGGCGTACTGGATATTCTGGTTTCCAATGCGGCCTCTGGGGTTCTGAAGCCGGTTATGGAACTTACTCAGCGTCACTGGGACTGGGCTATGGATATCAATGCCAGGGCTTTGCTGACCTTGGTGCAGAGGGGCTTTCCGCTGATGAGCCGGGGGAGCAGGGTTTTGGCGGTCTCCAGCCTCGGTGCCACCCGGGCTATTGAAAATTATACAACAGTGGGTGCCTCAAAGGCCGCCCTGGAGTCTCTTGTGCGGCATCTGGCTGTGGAGTTTGGACCTGAGGGGATCAATGTGAATACCCTCAGTGCTGGCGCAGTGGATACGGATGCCTTGAAGAAATTTCCCAATCGGGATGAGATCCTTGAGACAGCCTTGCGCCGGACTCCGCTGGGCCGACTCACCACCCCTGATGATGTTGCTGATGTGGCATTGTTCCTCTGTTCGCATCTGGCGGCAATGATTCAGGGGCAGGTGGTTACCGTTGATGGCGGTTATGCTATCAGAGGGTAATGGGCAAGGAGATTGTCAAAAATGATGGTGGAATAGATAAAAGGTGTCATGTGCACAATTCGTCATGCAAAAGGAAGCTGCAGCCAATCTATCGTAGCTGTAAATCCTTGGTTCTGGCGTCAGCTTCACCTCGCCGGCAAGGATATCTTCTGGATCTTGGACTGGAGTATCGTGTCCATGTCGCTGATATTGATGAAACGCCATTCCCGGAAGAAAAGCCGCACGCTTTTGTTCGACGGATGGCTGTGGAGAAGGCCAGGCCGATTATGGATCTTTATCCTGATGCTTGGATTGTGGCTGCGGATACGGTTGTCAGCCTTGCGGATGTCATTTTGGGAAAACCAAAAGACAGCGTGGATGCCGTGTCTATGTTGATGCAACTTTCCGGGATGGAGCATTGGGTGCAGACAGGGATATGTCTTGCCTGCCGTCAGGAAGGGGTTGTTGCTGTGCAGTCGGTGAGTACCCGTGTTGTTTTCAGTTCTTTCCCCGAGAAAGTGGCGCAGGCGTATGTGGCAACCGGTGAACCTCTTGACAAGGCTGGTTCCTATGGGGTTCAGGGAAAGGGGGCTTTTCTGGTTAAAGAACTTGAGGGCTCTTATTCAAACGTGGTGGGCTTACCCTTGTGTGAACTGTTGCTTATGCTTGAAGACCATGGTGTCATTGCTGTTGCAGTATAATTTCTCAGTCGGACAGGCTGGGTAAGCTACCAGGTGAGACCATGTAATGGTATGTTTCAGTCGTTATCAAAAGTGCCTCTATACAATTCTCAGCAGAATTTACTGAATTGCCCAGCAATAGGGTTATTCTGTAACAGCGACCTTCTTGGCTACAATCAAGTCTCAATCGCCCCGAGGCTGGCCTCCTTCAACATTTCTTGCTGAGAATTGTTGAAGGAGGCATATTATCAAATGACTTGATTTTAAGGGCAAGGATTTGTTCAGAATTGATCAGAAAGAGTTTTGTGAGAGGGATTCTAAGCCGTTGTTCAAAAATAACTGTAACAATGCAGTAACATAACGGCCCCTAAATAAGAGGCCGCATTCCTTGACTTTTACGGTTTATTTATGGTAGGCCAGTAATAATAATGATATTAAGAATCTTTTCGCGGTGAGACTGGTGAATAGATGGCAGTTTGTGACTGCAAGAGTTTTGAACAGTGAGTAAAATAAATATCTTGAAAAAAGAAGATAGGGTATTTTATGGTAAGTGTTGATCGGCAACAACATGCTTTAGAGGTCTTAAAGTGTATCAACAAGGCGATCACTAATCTCCGCCTTTATCCTGAGCAGTCTGTACAGGTAAGTAATACAGTGGAGAAGGCCTACTCTGAGCTGAAGGTCTTTTTGCGTCTGTATGGAACCCTCAATTTTGGTTTTCACAAAGGTGTGCCGACTCTCGATGGTGTTATTTTTGAAAGAAAAGGACGGGAACAGTTGGATGACCTGTCCCTGGTTGATTTTCTGGATAAGGCGGGACTTACGGGTATGACTCTGGCTCAGGGGCTTGATCGTAAGCGATTTAAGCAGGTATTGTCTTTTTTTACCACCCATCATGAGCAGATTCAAAAATCCGGGGGGATTGCTGCGTTTGTGAAAGACACTGGTCTGGGCGCTGTTTTCCTTGAAGATAGTGATAGCGATGTGGTTCAGGAACAGATTGTTACCCACAGCTTTAGTGATTATCTGCAACAAATAATGGTGCTGGGTGTTCGGCAGGATCAGTTTCGTTCTTTACTCCGGCAGGGAGAGGAAAAACCGCAGAACGAGGATATACAACATGAATTGACAGGGGCAAAGGGTATTGATGTCTTTGTTGCCGCTGTCTGTTTTGTGCTTCAGGACTTGCAACGGGCAGGTGTTTATGGAGTTTCTTCTGGTTTTAACCAGTTGCTGGAGAATATGAGCACTGCGTTGAAAGAAGAAGAAATTCGACAGGTCGCAGTTGGGGCTGCCTCGAAATTGAATGTAAATCTGGACAAGGGCTCCATGGCGCTGCTCGTCTGTCAGAGCTTTGCAACGCGTTTTGGCGAATTGTTGTTTGCCACTCTTATTGCCGCCATTGACAAAGAACGCTTTCGCTCTCTGGTTGATTTCCTGAGACAGGAAGGAGAGAGGCTGGATGGATCTCTGAATCAGGTGGATGCAGAGTCCAGCCAGCTAGTGAATGAAACCTGTCAGCGCCTGCTGGAAACGGGAAAAGGACGGCAGCTGCATGCCATCGAGAACATGGGCATGACAGAAAAACAACGGCAAAGTAAGCGGTTGCAGTCGGGATTAATCGCGCTTACGCGAGGCAATCTGGATGGATTAAGAAATAAAGAGATATTGCTGCATCTCCCCGTCACTTTTGAGCGACTGTTAATAAATAAAAAAGAAAATGTTGCTGCTGCCATTATCCAGACCCTTGTGGGGGCGATCAAACTTGAAGATGAGGAGTTGCGTCTTCGTTCAGGGCAGAGTCTTGGTTTAATCGGGGAAAAGCTGGTTGCCCTGGATTATTGGGGATGGTTGGAAAAATTAACCCCCACATTCCTTTTCTGGGTAAGAAGAGCTGAAGATGTAGATGATGCCTGTACTCTTATTGTTAAGGTGTTACAGGAGATTCTGACCCATGCTCAAAAAATAGAAAATGAGGATCTGGTTGATAAGATTCTCCCCCTCTTCTATGCTATTCGCTCCGGGGCATTAGCGAAAACGATAGAGATTAGGAATCTGGTGGGCCAGATTCAGGATAAGACTGTAGACCAAAGCGTCCTTCAGGCATATCTCGATCAGTCCTTTGTGAAACCGATTAAGGCGATGTGTTGTCAGAAGATTGTCATGCATGGTCCGCTGGGCATCCAATTTTTGCTGGACGCATTGTTAACGAATAACAGTAGGCCAGAGCGGATCAGGCTGTTGAAAATTCTGGCTGGCGTCGGCGGCGAGCTCTCCCCACTTCTTCTTGCGCGATTGCAGGAGCCCATGCCTTGGTATGGAAAACGTAATCTCATCAGGTTGCTGGCTGCAACTGGTAATGAAGGAGACGTCGTTGCTGTGCAGGGATATCTTACCCATGATGACCTACGGGTTCAAAGTGAGGCCCTGTCCTGTATTTATAAGCTCAGTGATCAAAAAAAGAAGCAGTATCTTCTTGAAGTGTTACCGCGGATTAGTGAGAAATTGAAATTTCAGGTGGTTCAAGCCTTGGCCGCAGTGGTGGACGAAGAGGTGGTCGAGGTCCTGGTTGAACTCTTGCAGGATGAAAAGTATTTCTCGGATGATATCAAAACAACACTTCTGGTCAGTATCTGTGAGACTCTGGGGCGGAGTGGCTCTGCTCAGGCGCAAAAAGTCTTGCAGCTCATGTCAGGAAAAGAAAATGTCCGCTCTAAAAAGATGGCCAAAGAAGTGTGGCAGGCTGCTCAGCGGGGATTGGCATTGCTTGATGTGAGTCGCAGGCAGCAGAAAGAGCGGCATTCCGAGATTCAGAAGAGCTCAAAGAACGCGGTCAGGCTGGCTCAGTCCGGGCAGAACAGGTCCGGGACAGTGTATACTCCGGTAACAAATCTGGCCGAGGAGCAGGAAATCTATACATTGCTTGCTCAAAACAAAAAAGTAGCAGCAAAAGGCCTTCTTTTGGATCTGATCTCTACCATGAGCTATCTCCGGCAGTTTGATCAGGCAGAAGTGCTTTGTCAACGTTTGGTTGAGATTGACCCCTTAGCCATGGAAGATATTATAAAAGCTACTGAACTGGTTGCAGAACAGAGAGCTGCCGGTAGTGATCAGGGGCAGAGTCTGAGTTGGGTGGAACTTTATGATTTTCTGACCACTGAAGAATTCAAAACCTTTTATTCTTCCATGGAGCAGGTGACGTTTAGCCCCGATGAGAAAATTGTGGATCAGGGTGATCTGCAGCAACGTCTTTTCTTTATTAATAAGGGACGGGTTAAGCTGTTCTCCCGGGATCTTCATGGCAATGATATTCTGTTGAAAACAGTAGGGCCAGGGGAGATTTTTGGTTTAGATTCTTTTTTTAAGGCATCAGTCTGGACCGTCAATGCGGCAAGTGTTGGTACGGTTGATGTCTTTGTTTTGCCTCACGAGGCACTCCGCAGATGGCAGAATAGCTTTCCTGATCTGGAGTTCAAACTGCAGAATTTCTGTCAGCAGCTTGTTGAGCATGATGCTCTTAAAGTTATGGCCATTGATCGTCGCGGCACGGAACGATTGAGGTTTTCAGGCCGGCTTGCCATGGCCATCCTTGACGATCAGAATAAGGAGACAGGCACTGTCTTACAGGGTGAGAACGGTGATGTCTCGATCGGTGGTATTTCTTCTACGGTTCGCATCTCTCAAAAAAGAAACATCCGTCTACTGTTGGGGCGGAAAATATCTGTCAGTTTAGTGGATGGGCCAATTGACAGTCAGTTGACGTCTGGGATGACAGGTTTTGTGGTGGCGATCTATGTCGAGAATTCGATCCACGGAGAGTTGACTGCCTATGTGCATTATTCGATCCATATCCAATTTGATCAGCCCATGCAGGAAGCTGATCTGACAGCAGTCGCCTCTGGTGTTTGACGTTTTAGGCGCTGCTTTCCGGTCCCCATTTTTTTCAGTTTTATCTCTTATTATTCCACCAAAGGAGCTGCCTTGGTATGGATCCAAATGAGGCTGTATCCTTATTTTATCACGGGTATCTGCAAAACATCTGTGAAGAAAAAAAACATCTCAGTGCTGATTGTCCTTTCTGTCAGAAGCAGGGTAGAGACTATAGTGGCCGCTTGGTGGTGTATCTCAATAAGGTCGGTTTTTTTTACGGATATTTCCGTTGTCTGAATCATTGTGTGCCTGGAGGGTTTCCGCTCTGGTTTGCCAGATTGATGGGAATCAGCCCTGTTGATGTGCCAGGATATGACCCTGATCGGGAACTTTTTCTGCGGAAGATAGATTATCCGATAGTCAATATCAATAATGAGATTAAGTTGTATCAGGACAGGCTCAGTGGAGAAATTCTGGCTCGCTTTCAGAAGGCGGGAATTGGTCCGGCTGTCCTGGCAGAGTTAACGGTTGGCTATAATGGCCGTTATCTTGTCTACCCCTATATTCAAGACGATGGCAATTGCTATGCTGCTCGTTGTGTCTTTCCGGAGCGGAAAGAAGATTTCTTCTGGCATGGCGATGAACATTTTTTTGGTGATCAGCACCATATCTTTAATATTCAGGATATTCAGCGGTGTGAAAATGGTGCCCTTTTTGTCTGTCAAGGAGAGGAAAATCTTCTTGCCCTGAAGCAGCTTGGTTTTCCGGGTGTTGCTGTCCCTGACTGTCACAGTCTGGAGGCCCTTGTTCCTGAGCATTTTTCCTTTGTGCACACCGTTTTTATTGTCATGGAGAATAACGCTGAAGCAGAGGCTGCGGCGCGTAGTGTTGCTGCCAGAATTGGCTATAAGGCCCGTCTCTTCAGGTGGCCTGCTGCTCTTGCCAGAGATTATAGTCTTTGGCAATTGGCCTGTGACAAGGGAAAAGATTTTAAGGCTGCTGTTTTGTCGATGATCCAGGTGTCCAGCGCCTTCTCGCCGTTCGCCAGTCCAAGGCGGGAGTATGATCGTTTTCTGGCGCAACTGGCCTTGGAGTCCGGTTCCGCTTATAGTGCTCTCAGCTCCGGGTTTCCTCAATTTGATCAGGCCCTGGAGGGTGTTCATGGAATTAATGTTATTGGTGGTGCACCCAAGTCAGGAAAATCCTGTTTTGCCATCCAGATTGCCACCGATATGGCACGGCGAAAGGTACCGGTGCTCTACTATGATTTTGAGAATGGCAGACAAAAAATCTATCAGCGAACCTTGAGCCGTTTGAGTCGTCTGTCTACAGGCGATATTAAGAATGGTGTTGCACCAGGTGTGGCGGGTCAACATCTTGATCGTGCATGTCAGGATTTTCAAGACATGCTCCGTTCTTTCCGGGTGGTAAATGATCGAAAACTCAATTCAGAGATCATGCGTCGTCATATAGACTTTATCCGCCATGAGACCCGGAGCGACTATACGGTGGTGGTGATTGACAGTCTGCATAAATTGCCTTTTAAAGATTTTACCGAGCAACGCTCCGGGATTGACGCCTGGTTACGACAACTGGAAGCCATCCGGGATGAGCTGCAGGTCTCTTTCCTGATTATCTCTGAATTGTCGCGGGGAGCTGGTGATGGTTATACGGATATGCCCCATATGGGAGTTTTTAAAGGTTCCGGAGATATTGAGTACAGTGCTGATAATGCCCTGGTCCTTGCCCCTGAGTGGGATCCGTTGGGGCAAGTGGTTAAAGAGCAACGGCAGAATAAGCTGTGGCTGGTGGCCAGTCGTGAACACAGTCCCGGCCTTGTCGCTAGGTATCGTCTGGATTATCCCTATTGGGGATTTGTGGAGCTTCACGAGTAGGGGCGTACGGAATAATATTATGTTTCGGTGAAGAGAGTGGTCAAAGATCATTGTATTCCTTTTTATGAAACGATATAGTAAAAAAATGTGTTGTGGGCTGTCTTCTCAATGTCTGTTGTGTTGAACATTGAGTTGGTGAAGGGAATAACGAAAAGAGTAGAGGAATGAAGAATGCGACGAATAACTACTTGTATTGTGGCTGGTCTGCTCCTGCTAAGTGCTCATCATGCGCAGGCCTTTGATGAAAAGGGGGGGAATGCGCTTTGGGGTAAATATGCCATCCAAACGTGCCGTTCCTGCCATAAGGAAAAAGGTTTGAGCAGTTTGGCGCCGGAAGAAAAGAGCGGTGCGGAGTGGGAATCGTTTTTTGTCGATCGATATAAGAAATTGCGGGATATGAACCATAATTTTTCAGCAATAGGGATTAATGAACGTCAGTTGGAAAATATTCATCGTTACCTGCTT
Organism: Desulfocapsa sp.; assembly: GCA_013792135.1. Classification (GTDB taxonomy): domain Bacteria; phylum Desulfobacterota; class Desulfobulbia; order Desulfobulbales; family Desulfocapsaceae; genus UBA2270. Next base: position 41,006 of record VMSP01000004.1, read on the forward strand.
GAAGATTCAACGAAAAGAGAGGCGGCGGATAAGGCTCCCGATACCACTCCGCTAAAAACCATTGGCGCAAAGTCTAAAAAGGTACTGGCAGATGACGAGAAGATGGAGGGGGCTGGTCTGTATAATCCTTCCGCAGGGGATGGTCGGAAGGGGCGCTATGTCTTTCGAAGGTGTCTGACCTGCCATAAAAAAAATGATGCGCCGATTATCAGTCCTGCTGATCGGACAAAGGCTGCATGGGAGCGTTATTTTGCCAATGATTTTAAAAAATTAAAAAAAGATATGCCCAAGTTTGATACCTATGGGTTTTCTATGGGGCAGATGGAAGATCTGCATCAGTTTGTCCTGCAGTACGCACTGGATGCATCTAAACCTAAGACCTGTGAATAGAGGGACTCTCGGAAGTTAGTTGTCTCTTGGAGTAGGCATCCTGGGTTTTCATGATGCCTCGGAAAAATAGTAGTGGGCAGCAGAAGAGCAATGCAGAAAGCGAAAGGCTTTTTTACCGGTTTGGTAAAAAGGCCTTTCGCTTTCTGCTATTTTTTTATATGAGCGATGCTCTTGTGTTTGCTACCAGCGATATGCCAGATTGACATAATAGTTCCACATAGTATCGACCACTGGCATAAAGGCGTCCAGAGACGTCAACTCTGAGATTTTAACCGGATCACCCATGGGGCTGCCGCTGCCTGAATAATCATAATCATAATACTGGGCACCCACTGAGAGTACGAGTTTGTTGTCAACAAAGGGCTGGTTGTAGAAGATTTCATACACACTTCCCCGGGTGGCCAGTTTACTGCCGGCAATGTTGTCCTCGCCACCAGTGAAGCCTAACCAGTATTGGGAGCCCCAGTTGTACTCGAAGCCGATGGTGCCTTCAGTCCAGGAGACCGGAGCTTTCAAGCCTGCCCAGATGGAGTAACCGGTCCGGTCAAATTGCTCGCCGTTACTGTTAAGTAGTCCGTCTGTTCCGAAAAATTGCATCAAGGGGCTCATGGATATTCCGGATGGACGGGTATGGCTGAGGGCCATGTCGGCAAAGAAGCCTATGTCCTTATATTCAGATTGACCGAGGAGAGTTACGATATCAATGTCGCCGATGTTGGCCGTAGGCTCTGTCCGACTGATATAGCCGCCGGTGTTTGCCGCCATACTGAAGCTGTCATAACGGCCATCCCCATTCATATCCATACCAGACATGGTAAAGGGCATGACTACAAGTCCGGTAAAGCCGTCTGTGACATCAAAAGCGTGGGCATACATGTTGGTCACTTTTGTTTTGTCATTTTCGTAAAGATTGGCAATCCAGCCGGCAAACTGCATGTCATTGACGTCCGAGGAGGATGAGAAAGAGTAGGAGTTTCCAGACCCTGCACCGGATTCAAATCCATTTCCCCAGCAAATTTTGAAGTCGGATCCTTCTATGCCTGTTGTCTCGGCCAGATTGAAACCCAGGGATGCCCCGTCAAATTGCCAATTGATGCCGTGAGCCATGGGAGAGCCGCCGACGGTGCTGGCATTACTGAATTCCGAGGGTGCTCCATCAAGAGCGGGGCGGCGACCGATGGAGAAATGGTAAGGGATTCCAGAGATATCGTCAAAATAGGTGAAAAAAGCACGTTCCAGGCGAATGGCTGAATCGCTGCCGGTGGAGTGCACATTGCCATCCATGGTAACGGCATTAGGGCCGCCATTATACCATTTGACCCCGGAGGAATCGCCAAAGACTTTGTTAGCGGAAAGCCTTCCCACAAAGGAAAGGGAGTCGGCAGGACGGGCCTTCATGTCAACGCGGATCCGAGTGTCAAAGATGGTGTTATTGTCGATATCCTGATCTTCCGGTGGGGGCAGAGGGCCGAAAGCGGCTAGGGCAGCCTTGGTGAAAGGAGTGCCGTTTGCCATGCTCATGATGCCGTTCTGCAAAGACAGCGGCATACCCTTGGCATCCATATGCAGGGAGTTCAGTCTTGTCTCCAGGTCGGCACTTAGATTCAATTTATCCAGAGTGCTATGTTCTTCCGTGCCTGATACCCGTTTGTCCAAATCGTCAAGCTCGTCCTGCAGTTCCTGCCCATGACCACCTTGTTTGTTTTGCTGTTCCAGAGAGAGTTGCAGCGTTTCTTCAGCAGTTGCCAGGCGCTCATTGAGATCCATGACAATGGATTTCAGCATCTCGATTTCCTGTACAAGCTCCTGGCTGGCAACAGGGCTGCCGGCAACGGCATTTCCTGTCAGGCCTTGGAACGATAAAAGTAGTGTAGCTAAACTTGCAAGTCCGTAACGTTTTATCATGAACGCCCCTTCCCATGTTGAGAAAGCCTGTTGCTGCACAAGCTTTCTTTTTTTATTGAAAAAAAAATTTTTTCTACCTCTTCCTCAATGATTTCTATAGAGATACGATGGATTTGTCAAGAAGAATCAACAATAAAGTCTTGTGTAATCAGCTAGTAAACATTCTTCTTGCTATCGCTTTTGGGCCAAATATTGTGGATTATGTAATTTTCCGATTTCCATTTCGTCTGTAGTCGTGCTATGTTGATAAGGGATATCAGAAGGCTGTAAGGCCAAAAGATGAATGACTGTTGTGATTGCAGTCTTATTAATGATGCTTCATTGGAGGTAGAAATGGGAATTCGTGCTAAATTTATTACCATTATCAGTGTGTTGAGTTTGTTGGCGACGCTTGCTATTGGCTATACCAGTTATATGCTCAGTCGGCAGAATGCCTTGGCTGATGCCAAAAGTAAAGGGGATATGCTTTTTAATTATATCGGGGCCAGTGGGAAATTTTTTTCTAAATATCAGAAGCCGTTGATTGACGAACTGGTGACCGATAAGGATGTATTTATTCCTGAGCTGATGTCTCGGTTTGTGGTGACGCGTATGGAGTATGATATTTTTGCAGAAACCCAGACGGGATATAAGTTCAAACAGGCAACCATTGATCCTCTCTGGCCGGACAATAAAGCGGATGCAGATGAGTTGAAAGTCATTAAATATTTTTCTGCCAACCCAAGTTCCAAGCTTCAGGAGGGAATTGTCACCAAGGGTGGTGAACAATTTTTCTATTCGGCCAAGCCAGTGAAGATCGATAACGATTTCTGTCTTAACTGTCATGGCGATCCTGCAACTGCCCCTAAAGATCAGTTGGATATATATGGTGCAGATCATGGCTATAATTGGAAGCTCGATGATACGGTGGGTGCCTCTATGATCTATGTCTCTATTTCTCCGGCCCTGGTCTTGGCCAAAAAGTCGGCGATGAAGATCTTCTTGATTGGTCTTGGTTGTCTGCTGGTGACCATCGCCTGTATCTGGGTCTTCTTTGATAAGGCGGTGGTGGGACCTATTGTTCGTCTTTCTGATACGGCTAAGGATATCAGTATCGGCAAAAATCTCTGCGACAGCGTCCATTCCGATGTCAAGGATGAGATTGGTGTCCTGGCCAATTCTATTGATCGGATGCGAATCAGTGTAAATAAATTGTTGAAACGCAGTTGCCCTGATCGAAAACAGGGATAGTCTCCTGCCGAAACGAAAGAGGGGAAAAGGTCTGTCAGTATCTTGCTGTCAGACCTTTTTTTTATTGCAATTCGTTCTCACGCTGCCATCTGGCCAGCGCTTCCAGGGCTGTGCTTGCTCTGAGATCACCACGTTGGCGCTTTCCCATCTTGGGCATGCTTTTATCCCACTCAGGAAAAAGACCAAAGTTGACATTGGAGGGTTGAAAATGTTTTGGATCCGACAGGGTCAGATGGGTGATGAGGGCTCCAAGGGCAGTCTCAGGAGGCGGAATGACCAGGCTTTTCCCCGTCAGCATCCTGCTGGCATTGATTCCCGCCAGTAGGCCCATGGCAGTTGATTCCACATAACCTTCCACCCCTGAAAGCTGTCCGGCCAGGAACAGGTCCGGTCTTGATTTGAGTTGCAGGGTCGGCTCCAGAAGCTCAGGAGCGCAGACAAAGGTGTTACGATGAATGGATCCCAGGCGGGCGAAATCGGCCTCGACCAGCCCCGGGATCATGCGGAAGATACGTTTTTGTTCTCCGTAGGTTAGTTTGGTCTGGAAACCAACAAGGTTGTACAGGCTTCCCTGCTTGTTTTCCTTACGTAACTGGACTACGGCATAAGGCCATCTGCCGGTTCGCGGGTCGTCAAGCCCTACAGGTTTCATTGGTCCGAAACGCAGGGTGTTGTCACCGCGGGCTACCATGACCTCGATGGGCAGGCAGCCCTCAAAATATTTGACCTCCTCAAAGTCCTTTAACACAACGGTTTCCGCTTCTTTTAGGGCTGTGATGAAGGCAAAATATTCTTCTTTGTTCATCGGGCAGTTTAGATAATCTCCAGGCCCGTCGTCGTAACGTGATTTCAAATAGACAATGTTCATGTCCAGAGATTCGGCATGGACGATCGGGGCTATTGCATCGTAAAAGGCAAGACGTTCACGCCCGGTCAATTGAGCCAGAGAATCTGCCATGGATTCGGAGGTGAGCGGTCCGGTGGCCAGGATGAGCGGGGCATTAGAAGGAGGTGGAATCTCGGTCTGCTCCTGGCGCACAATCTCCACCAAAGGATGTTGCTCAAGGTGCTTTGTTATCTCTTGGGAAAAATGATCTCGGTTGACGGCCAGGGCCTTGCCGGCTGGTACGGCAGTTTCTGCTGCCACCACCATGATGAGCGAACCCAGACGGCGCATTTCTTCTTTTAACAGTCCGACAGCAGAGTTCTGGGCATCAGAGCGCAGTGAGTTGCTGCAGACCATTTCGGCCAGCAGAGGGGAGCTGTGGGCGGGGCTGAACCGGTGGGGCTTCATGTCATAAAGGCGAACGGCGCAACCACGATTCGCTGCCTGCCAGGCGGCCTCGCAACCAGCGAGTCCGCCGCCTATGATCTGTATTTGGTTTTTTTTTGTCATGATAAATATGGAATAAAAAAGTTGATTGGTTGAAAATAGCTTGATCGTGATATCAGTGTCGCAACGAACATTCGTTTTCAGGACTTTGCTTGCCAACGGAAAGAATTATAACGGTTTCTTCAAGAATGAAAATAGGTCAGCGGGGGAAACAAGATTGATATTGGCAGGATGCCAGCGGAGCAGTAACCTTGATCGTAAGGTGGTTGTTAGAGAAGAAAAGTCCTTAGTATTTTTCTTGTTCCCACATTTCTGGTGAGAATCGGACAACCCTGTTTCTTCCTTCGTTCTTGGCTCGATAGAGGGCTACGTCGGCAAATTTAATTGCCTCCCAGAAACCTTCTGTGTCTCCAGGGAATTCACTGGCGCCAATACTCAGGGTCTTTTTCAGGGTACCGTCAGGGACATTGATTACCGTAAGTTCCATGGTGGAACGGATTCTTTCGGCCAGGTCCAGAATGTCTTGGCTGTTTTTTACATCAATGAGCAGGATTACAAACTCTTCACCGCCATAACGAATCACCATATCTGATGCCCTGACGCAACTTTTCAGTACTTCTGCCGTTTTGATCAAGACCACATCCCCGGTCTCGTGGCCATAGGTGTCATTGACTTCTTTGAAAAAATCCATGTCACACATCAGGATGCCAACCGTGGTTGCCCGGCGCATAGTGCTGGCCACCAAGGTGTTAGAGTAGGTTTCAAGAAATCGTCTGTTGTAGAGATCGGTCATCGGGTCACGCAGGGTGGTTTCCTGCAGGGCCGAAGCAAACCGTTTTGCCTCAATGACGGGTGTCGCCTCCTTGATATAGCGGGTTGCCCTTTTTACCAGATACTCAAATTCATCCCGTTTTTCTGCAGAGCTCCCCCGCTCAAAGAGCAATTGTACGACTCCGACGACCTTACCGTTGGCCATCATGGGAATACAATGATGTTCAAAGCGGTCTCCATGTGGAAATTTTTTACAAATCTCAGGAAATTGGAGGGAGGATATGTCATGCCCCGTGCGCTTTGCCCGGCAATAATTGGCATCGTCAAAAATATCGGGGCTGCATACATTGTCAAAATTCGAGGCATAGGCCACGGACATATTGTTTTTTGTGCCGGTAACTTCGTAAATATAAAGCTTATCCAGATGATAGCGATCGCAGAGGAGATGGGCCAGACGTTGATTGACCTCAGTGGTCGATTCTTCCTCCTCTATTATGGCCTTGAAGGTGTTGAGGCTGAAGGTGTTGTCCACCATGATGTTGAGCTGATGGGCCAGTTGTCCGACCTCATCGTTGCTTTTGACTGCAATATGCTGGGAACGTTCACTGTCACCTTTGGCAATCCAGGTAATTTTATTAAGGATATCCTGCATTGGTTTGGCGATAAGTAAGATATAGAGCAGGGTGGCTATCGTTAAAACTGCAGCAATACAGATACCGATTAAAAGAGAACGGGAAGTTGAGGTGGTGATAATATCGTTAAGTTTTGTAAATTGATCCGTATGCTGGTTGTTACTTGCAACTGCCATGGTAATAACCAAATTATAGAGCTTGTCAAGGGAGCCGGTCAAGTCCGCGGTCAGCGGTTCCTTTTTCTCTGCAGGGCACTGACTGACCAGACATTCGGTCAGGGCATGAAAGGCTTGATCGAGAAGGTGTGATTCCTGGGCCAAAGAGGCGACCAGAGTGTTTACCTCAGGATCGTTTGATTTCTGGACAGTGAACACATCAAGGGTCTTGTTGGCAACCTTGGCCACATCCAATACTGGCCCCCCGTTCTGCAGAGCGTCGATCATGGTCTTTAGATCGCTTAACCGTCGCTCATTGGCTATGATGTTACGATCGTCTTCTGTGAGTTGTGGGGCATTAAGGATGTAGATAAGTGAGATCTTAAAGCCATTGATGTTGCGTAAAATGTACTGACTTATCTTGTATTGAGGGATGGCTATATCTCTGATGATATGGTTTCGGTCTGCAATTTTCTGCAGGGAGATCGCATTAAAAAAAATCAACAGGGCGAATCCAAAGAGAGATACAATCAGCATGCCTATCAATTTTCCAGTGATACCGGTATCCAGACATTTTTGGAGAAAACATCCCGGGAGTGTCTCTGATGAGCAGGTAATGCCAAGCAGAGAGAACTTTTTACTCGTAGATGTACCTGTTTTAGGTAAAGACATAGAATATCCGGTGTGGAGGGTCGTAAAGGATCTTTTTCGGGAATCTCGAAAATTTTACTTTTTCAGATTTTTTTTATTAATGTATCATTATCGAAATTTTGAAACGCTTGTCAAGGAAAGAAAGAGCTTTATTTCGATAACATATCAATTGTCGCGGTAGAAAAAGAGTTCATGGCAATGTCAATCGCTGCAAGATAGTGTTCCTCTGTACTGGCTTTTTTGATTTTTTTCCAGATCTTTTGTTGTCCAGGGAATGACGCAGCAAGATAAAACCATATCTGTTTCATCCTGCCGAGCAGGTGACTGGGGCCGGCGAGGCTTTTTTTGTAGCCCGCATACAGCTCCTGGTGGAAGGATATCAGCATGGCGGTGCGTTGCTCGGGGCTGAACTGTTCGCCCTTGATCGTTCTGGCCAGAAAGGGGTCGGCTAGAACTCCCCGGCCGATCATCCAGCGCTGCACCGTGGAAAATTGTTTTTGCAGGCCGTGAAAGGTGGCGCTGTCGGTGATGTCCCCGTTATAGACCAGTTGATGACGGCTCAGTTCCATACAATGGCCGAAGCTCTCCGGATCGGTTGATCCCTTATAGAGTTGCTTGCCCAAGCGGGTATGAATAATGATCTCCTTCAGCGGGTAGTCATTGAGTCTTGGCAGAAGTGCTGCCAGCTCATCTTTGTGGTTCAAGCCCAGTCGCGTCTTGATGGAGAGCTGCATGGGCAGCTTGGGCAGAATCTGGTCGAGGAGGGAGGTAATGGCCTCGGGATAGGGAAGCAGACCGGAACCCCGCCGTTTACGGGTGACCATGGGGGCCGGGCAACCCAGGTTCCAGTTGATGTGCGTGTACCCCAGATCATGCAGTCGCTGAGCCAGAGAGAGGAGGCCGTTTATCTCAGTATGGAGAAACTGCGGTACCACCGGCAAACTCTTATTCTCCTCAGGCTGAAGATCGCGAAGCTGCTTCGGGTCGAAGGGTGAGTGCGGCTGCGGATTGACAAAGGGGGCAACCGCCTGGTCAAAGCCGCCAAAATGGTGCTGAAACAGGTTGCGGAAGAGGCAATCGGTAATTCCGCGAATGGGGGCGAGATAAAGAAACGGCTGGTCAGTCACTATCAGGCGAGACCTCTCGAATCCATCCTTCCACCTGGGCCAGGGTAGGTTTGATCCCTGCGACCTTGATCTGGCCGTTAATCATCAGGGCAGGGGTAGAGGTAACTCCCAGGCGCCAGATCTCATCCCGATCATGGATCTGTTCGATGTCGGCGGCAACTCCAGCCCGTTCCATGGCATCGATGACCATGGTCTGCAAGCCGTTACAGCTAATACAGCCAGTCCCCAGGATGCGGATGGTCAGTCCCTGCTCCTTCTCGTCATGTATGCCCAGGAGTTTACGGTATTCCCGGCCTATGGCTTCCTGGTATTTCTCGACCATGGTGGAAGGGATATAGTTGTGCTCTTTGACAGCTCTGAAAATAAAATCAACTGCCTGATCAATGGGCATCTCTGCGGCCAATGCCTTGTTTAAAGCAATGTCGACTCCGATCAGGCCAATGGAACTCTTGCCGATCCTGATCATTCGTTGGGTAGGACTATCCATATTTGTGCTGATGTGGTAATTGTAAATGGACTTTTGATACGTTAATTTTCAACCTATGTTTCTTTACATCTTACGATAAACCAAAGTGCTGGCAGATGGAAGAAGAAAGAAGCAATAACCTTCATGACCTGACACTGTTGCGTCTAAGGATGGGGAGTTATCCGCAACGGCTGATTGCGGGCCTGTTACGGGTGGCGGAGCGACATGTGCTGGACTTTTTTGTCATTGGCGGCACAGTGCGGGACTGGTTGTTGGGCAGGACTCCTGCCGATCTTGACATTACGGTGGCCCATGATGCCGTCTCTTGTTGCCGGGACCTGATTGCCGAGTTGGGCCGGGGGACCTTCGTTCCCCTCGGCTGCTTTGAGGAGGATGCTGGACGGGTGGTGTGGCAGGGACTGACCATTGATTTTTCCAGCTTTCGGCAAGGGGCGCGAGATATTGAAGCCGATCTTGGCCTTCGGGATTATACGATCAATGCCATGGGAGTTTCCCTTGCCTCCCTGGTGGACGGCTCGGTTGCACCATGTTTGATTGACCCTCTGCATGGTGTACAGGATCTGGAAGAGGGTCTCCTGCGTGCCTGTCCTCATGCCTTTGTTGCGGATCCTTTGCGGATGCTGCGTGGATACCGGTTGAGTGCCACCCTGGGTTTCAGAATAGACGAGGCGACGAGAACGGAGATCGCTCAACATGTACTGCTGATCCGTGAAGTCTCGGTCGAACGGATCAGTCATGAGCTGGATCTGATCATGGATTCTGATCGGGCGCACACAGTGATCGGGGAGATGGCAGGAATAGGGTTGCTCTGGCAGATTATTCCCGAGCTTGCCAGGGGCATGGGGGTGGAACAACCGGGATTCCATCATCTGGATGTATTCCATCACAGCTTGGCGGCACTTGGATTCATGGAGGAAATTGTGGCAAGTCCGGACCGATTTTATCCGGAGAGTGCGGCAGAAATTAAGGAGTATATTGCCCGGCCAGGGATGAAGGTGCGGCTGAAATGGGCGGCCCTGCTCCATGACCTGGGTAAACCTTTGACCATGGATGTCCGTGCTGACAAGGACGGTCGTGTCACTTTTTATGGTCATGATCAGGCTGGAAAGGATCTGGTATTGAAGTTGGGCTGGGAATGGCGATGGAGCAATGAGAAGCGGGAAAGAATTGCCGGGCTGATCGGGATGCACATGCAGCCTTTTCATCTCTGTAATGTCCGGCGGGAACAGCCATTGAGCCGTAAGGCCTGTTTGAATCTCAGCAAAAAGGCTGAAGAGAATCTGATTGGCCTGTTTCTTCTCGCCATGTCTGATAGTCTGGCGGGAAAAGGGGAAAAAAAGCCGCCAGACATGGAGGCGGAGCTGGCCGGCTTGCTGGGTGAGGTTCTGAAGATTTATGAGCAATATATTCAGCCTGTTGTCAAAAATCCGCGTTTGTTGAGTGGTCAGGATCTGATTGCATTATTTTCATTATCGCCAGGGCCTCTTTTTGCAAAGATCCTTGACGCGCTTCAGGTGGCGCAGGTGGAGGGTGAGGTGGTTTCGGTGGAAGACGCGCGACAATGGGTACGGCAGTATCTTGCGCAGGTCCAGGAAGTAGGGGGTAATGAGGCGTAGGGACGAGTCTGTTCAAGGCTGTCCGTTGTTTTCCGTCTTGTCAAAGAACTGTAAATGGAATAAAGTGCGAGCATAAAATATGCGTAAAGTAAAAGACTTTTATTATAAGAAGGCCAAACAGGACAAATATCCTGCCCGCTCCATTTACAAGCTGGAAGAGGCGCAGAAGAAGTATCATTTCCTGCGTCGGGGTGATTCGGTGCTGGATCTGGGATGCTGCCCCGGAAGCTGGTCACTCTATACCTCAGAGACAGTCGGTGAAACTGGCATCGTGGTGGCCGTTGATCTTCAGGAGAGTGAAAAGGCCCCGCGCTCTGGTGGTGCTCCTATTCACTGGATTGTTGCGGATATTATGGATCCTGAACTGGTGCAGCAGGTGCGGAAAATCAGGCCGGCCTTTAAGGTTCTGATCTCTGATCTTGCCCCGAAAACCACGGGTAATCGCTGGGCCGATCATCAACAGTCGTTGAATCTGGCACGTCAGACCTTGTTTATGGCCGAGACCCTGCTGCACGAGAAGGGGCATTTTTTCTGCAAGGCCTTTCAGGGGGAAGATTTTCCTGCCTTTGTACTGGAGGTTCAGGCCCGTTTTGAGCAGGTCAAGGTTGTTAAACCCAAGAGCTCCCGAACTGAGAGCAGAGAGGTCTTTGTCCTGGGAATGGGGTTTAAGAAACTAAAAGGTATACCTTGCAAGGAAGAACAGCAGCCCTTGGCTGTCGATTCAACTTGCACTCCTTAGCCTTCAACCTTCAGCATTGTCTTTTTAAATTTTAATTATCACTTTATTACTTTTAACTCTTTTTCAGGAACACATCATGTCAGGACATTCCAAGTGGTCAACAATCAAGCATAAGAAAGGCGCGACCGATGCCAAACGAGGCAAGATTTTTACCCGGTTGATCAAAGAGATCACCGTGGCTGCCCGGATGGGTGGCGGTGACCCCGATGGCAATCCTCGGTTGCGTTCCGCCATCGCTTCTGCCAAAACAGAAAACATGCCGAAAGACAACATCGTCCGGGCCATCAAGAAGGGCACTGGCGAGTTGGAAGGGGCCATTTATGATGAGATCCTCTATGAGGGTTATGGGCCGGGTGGGGTGGCGGTTCTGGTTGAGTGTATGACGGATAACCGCAATAGGACCGTTGCCGATGTGCGCCATTTCTTCGCCAAAAATAACGGTAATTTGGGTGCATCCGGCTGTGTCGCCTGGATGTTTGATAAGAAAGGCTTGCTGCAGGTGGAAAAGGAAGGGCTGACGGAAGAACAGTTAATGGACATGGCTCTTGAGGCCGGGGCCGAGGATGTTGTGGAGGACGATGACGAGTTTCAAGTGATCACCGCCCCGGAGTCCTTTGACGCGGTGCGCGATGCCCTTGAGGCCAACAAGGTGCGGTTCATTGAGGCCGCCATTACCATGATCCCCCAGAACAATATTGAAGTGACCGACGAGAAGATCGCCATATCCCTGCTCAAGTTGCTGGAAAGTCTTGAGGATCATGATGATGTCCAGAATGTGCACGCCAATTTTGATATTGCGGACGATCTGATGGAGAAACTGTTATAGGTGGTGCTGGGGTGGCAGGGAGTTTTCAGTCTTCAGTTTTTTTCCCATGATCCGCATCCTGGGCATTGATCCCGGTTCCCGGTTGACTGGTTACGGTGTGATTGAGGTTGTTCCCGGCAGGATATGCTTTGTGGCCTGTGGGGTGGTAAAGACCACTCCGCGATTCCCTTTTGCTCATCGCCTCAATGAGATCTTTGATGGCATCAATGAGGTTATTCAACTTCATAATCCCGAGGTTGCGGCAGTGGAAGATGTGTTCATGGCCAGCAATGCCAGCTCTGCTCTCAAACTAGGTCAGGCCAGGGGGGCGGCGGTGGTTGCGGCCATGCAGAATGGCCTGGGGGTCCATGATTACAGTGCCAAAAAAGTTAAACGATCTGTGGTGGGCTACGGTCAGGCGGAAAAAGGGCAGGTGCAGCATATGATCAAAGTCTTGCTGGGTCTTTCTTCCTTGCCCAGTACTGATGCTGCCGATGCTCTGGCGGTTGCTATCTGTCATGCCCATCATCTGTGAGAGAATAGTGTCTCAAAATCACTCTTTCGTCTTTGTCCTTCCCTGAAATGATATGATATGATTGCCACCCTGATAGGAAATGTGCTGATGACGGGCCCGGATCGGGCCGTTATTGATGTAGGCGGGGTGGGATATGAGGTTTTCCTCTCCACGGACGGATTGGCCCGTCTGCCCGAAAAGAACAGTCAGGTTTTTCTCCATATCCATACCCATGTCCGGGAAGATGCCATTGTCCTCTTTGGTTTTCTGGAGGTGGAAGAAAAGGAGCTGTTTCTTATTCTCAAGACGGTATCCGGTATTGGTCCTAAGCTCGGTCTTGCCATTCTCTCCGGGATGCGGGTGGCTGAATTGTGTCAGGCCATTGTTCGCGAAGATATCGGTCGTCTCACTACCTTGCAAGGGGTGGGGAAAAGGACAGCCGAACGGCTCTGTGTGGAGTTGAAAGACAAGGTAAGTCATCTTCAGGGCGCGGGGGATGGGCGTGAAGGTGTGGCGGAAAGAGCAACAACCCTGTCTTCGGCTCCGAGTGGTGCGGTTTTAGATACCCTGTCGGCACTGGTCAACCTCGGCTATCCTGATCCTGTGGCCAGACAGGCCCTGACTGTAGTGAAAAAACGGGTGGGGGCCGCCTCTTTCGCCACAATGCAGGTTGAAGAACTTATCCGGGAAACCTTGCGGACACTGGCATGAATATTGAGGAAGAAATAGGCGTTGGTGAACGTTTGGTCACCCCAAGGGCTGTCAGTCGTGAACCCTTGAATGAGTATGATTTGCGGCCCAAAAGGCTGGCGGATTATATTGGCCAGGAGTCCTTGCGCAAAAGTCTTGATATCTTTATCCGCGCTGCCAAAGGGCGCGGCGAGCCTTTGGATCATGTTTTGTTCCATGGTTTTCCCGGTCTTGGTAAAACCACCCTCTCTCATATTATTGCCAATGAAATGGATGCCGGGATTAAGGTGACTTCCGGCCCGGTCATTGAGCGCCAAGGTGATCTTGCCGCCATTCTCACCAGCCTGCAGGAAGGGGATGTCCTCTTTATTGATGAGATTCACCGCTTGAATCATGCTGTGGAAGAGATCCTCTATCCAGCCATGGAGGATTTTCAGCTTGATCTTATTATTGGTCAGGGGCCTGGCGCCAGGTCTGTGCGTATGGATCTGCCCCGTTTTACCCTGGTTGGCGCCACTACGCGGACCGGTCTGCTGACTCCGCCGTTGCGAGATCGTTTCGGGGTCGTTCTCCGCCTTGAATTGTATGCCCCTGAAGAACTGGTCATTATTGTCCAGCGTTCGGCCCTGATCTTAGGGATGCGGATCGATGCCAGCGGGGCCCTTGAGCTTGGCCGCCGGTCTCGGGGTACTCCCAGGATTGCCAATCGGCTGCTCAGGCGGGTGCGGGATTTTGCCGAGGTCGGCAACCACGCGGTCATTGATGCCGGGGTTGCTGACGCCGCCCTGAATATGTTGAACGTAGACGGCTTTGGTCTGGATGAAATGGATCGGCGGATTATTCTGACCATCATCGATACCTTTCAGGGCGGTCCCATTGGTCTCGATACCCTGGCCACTGTGGTCTGCGAAGAAAAAAATACTCTGGAGGATGTTTATGAACCTTTTCTGATCCAGTCCGGATTCCTGGCCAGGACCCCTCGGGGACGGATGGCTACAATGAAGGCTTACCAGCACTTTAACCGGACACTTCCACAACAGGGAAGCCGGCAGCCTTCGCTCTTTGATACCGGAGAATAATCCATGGCCAAAAGAAAGACCGTAGCTGATATCATTGCCATGAAAGCAGCAGGCAAAAAGATCACCATGCTTACCGCCTATGACGCCTCCATGGCGGCCCTGCTTGCAGGTTGCGATGTGGATGTCCTGCTGGTTGGGGATTCCCTCGGTATGGTGGTGCTCGGCTATGATTCCACTGTGCCGGTGACCATGGATGAGATGATTCATCATGCGGCCGCAGTCAGGCGTGGGGCACCCGGTGGTTTTGTCATTGGTGATATGCCCTTTGGTTCCTATCAGAGCAGTCCGCGCGATGCCATCATTAATGGCACCAGGTTTCTCAAAGAGGCGGGATGCGATGCGGTGAAGCTTGAAGGTGGGCTGGAGGTGTGTGCGACGGTGGCAGCCATGGTGGCGGCCGGTATCTCAGTTATGGGTCATATCGGGCTGACTCCGCAGACGGCCACCCAGCTTGGTGGCTATAAGGTGCAGGGCAAAGATCTGGAGTCAGCCAGGAAGATGGTTGCCGCGGCGAAAGGTCTGCAGCAGGCAGGTGCCTTTGGCCTGGTTCTGGAATGTATCCCTGATCAACTGGCCAGGATTATATCTGAAACACTCTCTATACCCACCATCGGCATTGGCGCTGGTCTCCATTGTGATGGTCAGGTACTGGTTACCCATGACCTTCTGGGGATGTTTGAAAAATTTATCCCCAGTTTTGTCAAAACCTATACCAGCCTCTCTCCTTTGATCAAAGAAAATGTGATTTGCTATGCCAAAGAGGTCCGCAACGGTTCGTTCCCTGACGAATTGCACAGCTTTCACTCTCAGTGTGATTTCAGTGAGCTTCTAGGGCCGAAATAATCGGTATTTTGAGCATATTCAGTCCTGTCTGTTTTTGTAGGAGAGAAATCGAGTAGATCTTTTGAATGCTGGTTTTTCATACCGACGGCTTAGGATATTGATATAGTCGATTCCGACGAAAAACAGGTTTATCGTTGCCATGAAAAAAACTCTATTTACCATGTTATTTCTCGTTCTCCTGTTTGCTTCTTTTCGGGGAGGGACCTGGTACAGTCAGTATTGGACAGGCGGAAATCATAACCTGGGAGAAGAACGCTCGATTCTTCACTATGTCGATCCCATGAATCCGGGGAATGTCTCTGATCAACCCGGAATTGCGCCGTGTGGCATGCCTATGGAACCTGTTTATGGCGATGGAACGGGTGTAGGAGATCTCACAAGTGCCGGAAGAATGATGCCAGCTGGTACCGTGAAAATAACACCTCAGAAGCAGCAGGTCATCGGTGTACGAATCGGTACAGCAGAGAGGGTATCTGAAACACACGAAATACGAACATTGGGCCGCATAGCGGCGGATGAAAATCGGATATATCCCCTGGTTTCGGCTGCCGATGGCTGGATGTCGTATATCCCTGAGAGTACCATCGGCAGCCTGGTTCAAAAAAATCAACTCATGGCTCTGATCAGAATTTACAGCTATGATTTTTTCTCTTGGCAGCAGCGATATCTGACTGAACTTGCCAATACGGGACGCAGGCGGTTGCCCGCAACAAATTTTACCGGAGCCCGGCAACCAGCGGCGTATCCGTATAGATCGCCTCGTAAAGCGATGCAGCCATCAGTAGGTATGCAGAATGAGATGAATCTGTCGCCTGCAGCCATGTCGGCTGAAAAAGCGACTTCTGCAACTCTGCCGTCTGAGACATCATCTACAGAGTTGTTGCCGTCCGAATCTCCCCAGACCGAGCCCCCACAGCCAGGAAGCCAACCGTCTCTTGGAATGCCGTTTACCGCGATGCGCTCCAGTGTCTCTCCGTCAGCAGTATTACAACCCGATATCCACCAAGCCGAAACACCTCCGTCTGATACAATTCCTTCCGTTGAAAAAGCGCGTTCTGCGACTCTGCCGTCTGAGACATCATCTACAGAGATGTTGCCGTCCGGATCCGAACCTCCTCAACCTGGAAGTCAACCGTCTCTTGGAATGCCGTTTGCTGCGATGCGGTCCAATGTCTCTTCGCCGGCAGCACTTCAGCCTGCTATAATTCCTTCCGGCGAAAAAACGCCCGTACCCATGCAGAATATGAACGAGCATTCGATGCATGAGGAAGAAGAAAATCCTGCAGACTATGCAGATTTTGCATTCATACGTGAAGATGATATCCTTTATGCCAACAAGGCAAAACTGGAACTGTTGAATCTGGGTGTCGGAGCAACGCAGCTCGAGGGGCTTGCCCGTAGCGGCAGATATGTGAAGACCATTGAAGTTAGATCTCCGGTCACCGGTCTGGTGACCGAACGCAGTATCTCCCCTTTGCAAAAGGTTGATCGTGGCACCGAATGTTTTCGGGTGGCTGATTTGAGCCGCGTGTGGATTCTGGCGGATGTTTTCAATACTGACGCGCAATATATCCAACCGGGAATGAGGGCCAGGATATCTCTTCCTCGACAGAACAGATATGTTGAAGCCCATGTGAGTGACGTTATGCCGCCGTTTGATGCCAAGACGCGTACGTTGAAGGTGCGTCTGGAGATGGATAATCCGGACTATGTATTTCGTCCCGAGATGTTTGTCGATGTCGAGTTTCTCATTCCTCTGCCGGAGGCCATCACGGTTCCGGTAGATGCGATCCTGGATTCTGGAAGCAGGAAGGTTGTCTTTGTTGCCTTGGAGGAGGGGCTTTTCGAACCTCGGGAGGTCGTAACTGGTTGGCGGTTTGGTGACCGAGTTGAAATTATCAAAGGACTGGATTCGGGAGAACAGATCGTTATTTCAGGTAACTTTCTCATTGATTCTGAGAGCCGGATGAAATTGGCAGTAGCCGGACTCATGAAACAGCCCGAAACTGAAGATGTGATTTCGGATAAATTAAAACCCGACACTTCCGGTCAGGGTGAGCTCAGGCATGATTAACCGCATCATTGATTTATCCGTTAACAACCGGTTTATCATTTTTACTCTGATTGCTGCAGCCTGTATCGCAGGCTGGTGGTCGATGAACCGCGTTGCTCTGGACGCCATTCCGGATCTTAGTGACACTCAGGTAATTATTTATTCACGATGGGACCGCAGCCCGAATATCATCGAAGATCAGGTCACCTATCCAGTCGTGACCGCGATGCTGGGTGCGCCACGGGTAAAGGCGGTTCGTGGTTTTTCCGATTTTGGTTACTCCTATGTCTATGTCATCTTTGAAGAGGGCACCGACATTTACTGGGCTCGCTCCAGAACCCTGGAATATCTTTCCGGTGTGTTGCCGCGCCTCCCGAAAGGGGTGCAGACCGAATTGGGACCGGATGCCACGGGTCTGGGCTGGATTTTTCAGTATGCCCTGGTGGATGAGTCCGGGCAGCATAGTCTTGCTGATCTTCGATCCTGCCAGGATTGGATGGTGCGTTACCATCTGAAATCGGTTCCCGGTGTTGCTGAGGTTGCTCCCATCGGCGGTTTCAGCAAACAGTATCAGGTAAATGTGGATCCGAATCGGCTGCAAGCCTACAACCTTCCCATCAGTCGCGTGGTGGACGCGGTTCGGGGGGGCAATAGTGAGACGGGCGGCCGGATGATCGAGTTTGGTGGGACCGAGTATATGGTCCGGGGGCGAGGATATGCCAAGTCCATTGCCGATTTTGAAAATATTCTGCTGGCGACCGATGACAGCGGCACCCCGATTCGTATCAAGGATGTGGGACAGGTGGCTCTGGGGCCGGATTTGCGCAGGGGGATCACTGATCTTGACGGCGAAGGTGAGGTCGTCTCCGGCATTGTGGTCATGCGGCAGGGACAGAATGCCCTTGATGTTATTGACCGCGTCAAGGCCAAAATCCGGGAAATTGAGCCTGGATTGCCTTCTGGGGTGAAGATCGTTCCCATCTATGACCGATCTGAGTTGATCCTTCGGGCCATCGACAACCTGAAGTCCACCCTGGTGGAAATCATTGTCACTGTAGCGCTGGTGATCCTTCTTTTTCTCTGGCACATTCCCAGTGCCATCATTCCTATGATCACCATTCCCATTGCGGTTCTGTTGACCTTTATCCCCTTTCAGCTGATGGGGCTCACCGCCAATATCATGTCGCTCGGGGGCATTGCCATCGCCATCGGCGTCATGGTCGATGCGGCGATCGTCATGGTTGAGCAGACGCACAAAAAGCTGGAGGAATGGGAACAAAACGGCCGGAAAGAGGATTGCCGGACGGTTATTATCGCTGCCGTTAAACAGGTTGCCGGGCCCAGCTTTTTTGCCATGCTGGTGATTGCAGTCTCTTTTTTACCGGTGCTGACCCTTGAGGCTCAGGAGGGCCGTCTGTTTAAACCGCTTGCCTACACCAAAACTCTTTCCATGTTTATTGCCGCTGTGCTGGTTATCACCCTGGATCCGGCGTTGCGACTGTTTTTTACCCGTCTCCATAACTATGATTTCCGGCCCCGGTGGATGTGTCGGGTGGCGAACGCCGTGGTCGTGGGAACCATCCATTCTGAAGAAAAACATCCGATCAGCCGGGTGCTGATTCGGTTCTATCAACCCATTGCCGAGTGGACGCTGCGACGAAAATGGATCGTGCTCGCAGTGGCCTGTATTCTGGTGATCGGGACTGTTCCGGTCTTTCTGCAACTGGGGTCGGAATTTATGCCGCCACTTGATGAGGGGGCAATCCTCTATATGCCCTCAACCATGCCGGGTATTTCTATCACCGAAGCGCAGCGCTTACTTCAGGCAACGGACCGGATTATCCATCAGTTTCCGGAAGTGGATCGAGTACTGGGTAAAGCCGGTCATGCCGAGACCGCTACGGATCCGGCACCGCTGTCCATGATGGAAACTGTGATCACTCTCCATCCTAAGGCACAATGGCGGTCCGTGCATACCTGGTATTCTTCATGGGCGCCGGAGTGGGCCAAGGGCATATTGCGCCGTTTCTGGCCTGATCGCATCACCACGGAAGAGCTGATCGGCCTGATGAATGATGCCCTCAAACTTCCGGGGCTTGTCAATAGCTGGACCATGCCGATCAAGGGGCGGATCGATATGCTGACCACCGGCGTACGAACGCCGGTCGGGCTTAAAATTTCCGGGGCCGACCTTACGGTCATTGAGGGGATCGGAACTCAGATTGAAGCCCTTCTACCGGCGGTAAAAGGAACCCGCAGTGTCTTTGCCGAACGGACAGGCAGTGGTTATTTTCTGGATTTTGATTGGGATCGTGAGCAACTGGCCTTTTTCGGGCTGAGTATGGACGAGGCCCAGGCTGCAGTTCAGAATGCGATCGGCGGAGAAACGGTGACCACGACCGTTGAAGGACGAGAACGCTATTCGGTTAACGTGCGTTACATGCGTGATTTTCGGGCGGATTTGGATTCTCTCGGCCGTGTTCTGGTTTCAGATCCGACAGGGCAGAAACAGATTCCTGTTGGCCAGATTGCCGATATCAAGGTAAGCAGCGGGCCAGCCATGATTCGCGATGAAAACGGCTTGTTGACCGGCTACGTGTATGTGGATATGGCCGGACGTGATCCGAACAGCTATATTAAAGAGGCTGGAACCCTGATCAGAGACAGGGTGAAGCTGCCGGCAGGCTATGTTGTCTCCTGGAGCGGCCAATATGAGGCGATGCAGCGGGTGAAAGAGCGTCTGGGGGTGGTTCTGCCCCTGACTGTGTTCTTGATTTTTCTGCTGCTCTATTTGAACACCCGCTCTGCAATCAAAACCTGCATTGTTTTACTGGCAGTACCGTTTTCTGCTATTGGTGCGGTATGGCTGTTGTATTTGCTGGGGTATAACATGAGCATCGGAGTCTGGGTTGGATTAATCGCCCTGCTTGGTGTAGACGCGGAAACCGGTGTCTTTATGCTTCTTTATCTTGATATAGCCTATGAACAGGCCAGAAAAGAAGGCCGTCTGCGCAGTCTGGATGAGCTGCGAAAAGCCATTCTTGAAGGGGCTGCCAAACGTCTTCGGCCGAAGTTTATGACTACGGCCACGATGTTTCTAGGATTGCTTCCGATCATGTGGTCCACGGGTGCAGGGGCCGATGTCATGAAGCGAATTGCGGCGCCCATGATCGGCGGTATTTTCACCTCATTTTTGTTGGAACTTTTGGTCTATCCGGCGATTTATGAAATCTGGAAATGGAACTTCGAGGTCAAAAAAAACATAAAACGTGAATCGTAATGAGGCAATGCTTCCATGGCCAGCCGTTACGATTTACGAAAACGTATATTTTTTTAACCAAAAGGAGAATGGTATGAAAAGAGGATTTTTTTTCGTTATGTTAGTTGTGTTTACGTTGTCCCTGGCTGGAGTTGTAGTGGCTCAGGATGATATGCAAAAGGAGCCATCCTGTAAGCTCTGTGGTATGGACAGGGCCAAGTTTGCGCATAGCAGGATGTTTGTGACCTATGATGATGGAACAACGATTGGAACCTGCAGTATTCATTGTCTGGCCATTGACCTCGCCGTGAATATCGACAAAACGCCCAGCTCGCTTGAGGTGGGAGACTTCAACAGCAAAAATCTCATCGATGCGGAAAAGGCATTTTGGGTTATTGGTGGAAACAAGCCCGGAGTCATGACAACACAGGCCAAATGGGCCTTTGAAAAGAAAGAGGATGCGGAACGATTTATTATGGGAAACAGTGGAACCCTGGCGACCTTTGATGAGGCGATGAAAGCGACCTACGAAAGTATGTATGCCGATACAAAGATGATACGGGAGAAGAGAAAAATGAAGATGATGCACGGAGCTGGGCATCACTAAGGGCTATCAATCAGGAGGAATTCTCATGCATGTTGTTCGGCTGATCGCTGTTGCTGTTTTTCTTATATTGGTATTGCCGCTGCCGGGCGGAGCCGCACCCGTTATGGTAGCAAAAACGGACAAGTGTCCGGTCTGCGGCATGTTTGTAGCAAAGTATCCAGATTTTCTGGCCCAGATCATCTTCGCCGATGGCTCCTATGTGCTTTTTGATGGCGCTAAGGATATGTTTAAATATTATTTTAATATTAAAAAATATCAAGCGTCGAAGGATCTGTCCGACATCGCCTTCATTTATGTCACGGATTACTATAGTATGACCCCGATCGATGGTCGGACGGCCTGGTATGTCGCAGGTAGCGATGTCTTTGGTCCCATGGGGCGGGAACTCATGCCGTTTGTACAAGAAGCGGATGCAGCGGAATTCATAAAGGACCATTCCGGGAAAAAACTGATTCGATTTGATGAGGTAGCACCTGACCTGATTCAAGGGCTGGATTGATGTTGGAGAGAAAGTCGGATCTTTTTTTCAGTGCTCTGGTTGCGGGGGCGCTCCTGATTTGTCTGATGTTCATGGATGCGGCCATCAGCCAGCGTCTTGATAGAGAATTTGTTCAGGAACGGCGTGAGGTCGTCAGGGTACTGACGCTGACTGATTTGTGTCTGTTTACCGAGGCGCGCTACACTCGCCATCCCAGTATGGCGGATTTACATACGCCGTTTCAGGACCATCCGATGTCTTTTGACCATTTTCCATCGGGCGCTATTATGGCGGTACCACCTCATTTGAAACGTAAGGCAGGGACGCTCCAGCGATGGATAAGCGACCCACGGGAGCGGCAGTAAAAATATGGGAGCCATTGAAAAGCAACGGAATATCCTGGATTTTACCCTTTCTTCTCTGGGGAGGAGAAAGGGTAAAAATATCGCCTTGGTGGTGGTCTACACGTTTGTAATCTTCCTGTTGGCCTCTGTTTTGTTTTTTACGCATTCTCTGAAGAAAGAGGCGTTCCTGATCCTTCAGGATGCTCCTGAGATGACGGTTCAAAGACTGTTGGCTGGCCGGCAGGACCTGATCCCAACGCACTATATCGATACCATCAGGCAGATCAGGGGGGTTCAGTCAGTTGCGCCGCGCCTATGGGGATATTACTACGACGCCATGAGCGGTGCAAATTATACCTTGATGGTCAATGCGGAGTTAAACGACCGGGCCGGAGAGATCATCATCGGCAATGGCGTATCAATGCGGAGTATGAGCGGGAAACGCAATCAAGCCCTTCGGAGAAATGACATCATCCCCTTTAAAACCTACGACGGATCTGTCTTGACTTTGAAGGTAAGAGGGCTTCTTCCTTTTGCCTCAGAGCTGGTTACTGCTGATCTGATACTGGTATCCGAGGCAGATTTTAGAAAGCTCTTTTCCATTGCTAATGATCAGGCCACGGACTTAGTGCTCAATGTCAGAAATGCTAAAGAGCTTTCTACTATTGCCGCCAAGATTACCCAAATCCATCCGGATACGCGCCCGATACTGCGGGAAGAGATACTGCGAACCTATGATGCGGTTTTCGACTGGCGTGGAGGGGTTATCTTCATGGTTCTGTCAGGCGTTTTCTTTGCCTTCATCATCCTGGCATGGGACAAGGCAACGGGATTGAGCGCGGAGGAAAAACGGGAAATCGGCATCCTCAAGGCAATCGGCTGGGAAACCTCGGATATTCTGCTGATGAAATTCTGGGAAGGTTCGGCTGTGTCCATGGCGGCGTTTTTCATGGGAATATTTCTGGCCTATCTGCATATCTTCCTGGCATCTTCCATTCTGTTTGAACCTGTACTGAAAGGATGGTCGGTTCTCTATCCCAGTTTCAGGCTTACGCCGTATATCAGTGTTTATCATATAGCGACCCTGTTTTTTTTAACGGTCATTCCCTATACCGTGGTAACTATCGTGCCGTCGTGGCGATCTGCAACGATTGACCCGGATTCTGTTATGAGGATGTAATGTTATGATCCGTCTCCAGAATGTCAGAAAGGTCTTTAACGCTGACAAAGCCAATGAGTTTGTGGCCATCGAAGGCGTGAATCTCTCCATCGACTCTCATGGGGCCACTGTGCTGAAAGGTCCGAGTGGATCAGGGAAAACTACGCTGTTAAGCATATTGGGATGTATGGCCAGGCCGACCTCGGGCAGGATTATGTTGAAGGAAAGGGAAATCACGAGTCTTCCTGAGCGTTTTCTTACGGAAGTCAGACGGGAAACATTCGGCATCGTCTTTCAGCAGTTCAATCTCATCAAAGGCATTACTGCCCTGGAAAATGTGATGCTTCCCGCTTATCCCAATGGCGAGAAGCACGCATCCCTGAAAAAACGGGCGATGGAGCTGCTCGATTTGTTAAATCTTATCGGCAAGGCGTTTTCCAAAGTGGAGTGGCTTTCCGGTGGAGAGGCGCAACGGATCGCAATTGCCAGGGCATTGATCAACAATCCTGCCATCATCATCGCCGATGAGCCGACTGCCCATTTGGATACCCGGCTCTCCCGGGAATTCATGGAAATCATGAGGCAGCTTAAAAAAGAAGGAAAAACCCTTCTTATCGCCAGCCATGATCCTATTGTTTATGACTCAACCGTCATTGACCGGATCGTCGAGATTAGAGATGGAAAGATTGTATCTTCAGGGGATATCCCATGATTTTTCATCCCGGTATCCTGGCATTACTTTTGGGCTCGGCTTTAACTACGTCTATGCTTTGCTATTCAGCATATGAGGGCGTCCGAATCATCCGGAACTGGGATATCAGGAGTGGCAGCGAGCGTCAACTGGAACTTGAACGAAGAACCTATCTGGTTTCGACGGTCATGAGTTATGTCCTGGGGTTTCAGCTTCTTTCCCTGTTTCTGTTTATCTATACGGCCGATACTCTCAGCCCTCTTTTTATCGGTGCCATGTGTGCGGCAGGGAGTCTCAATGTCAATGGATTCGGTTATTCGGCTCTCGTTTTAAAGATCGTTAGTTGTCTTCTTGCCGGTCTGTGGCTCGTTGTCAACTTTACCGACAACAGGGCCTATGATTATCCATTAATCCGCAAGAAGTATTGGTTACTGCTTTTCATTACCCCCTTTCTGATTGCCGAAACCAGTGTTCAGGCTGGATACCTTCTGGGCCTCAGGCCGAATATCATCACCTCCTGTTGCGGGACGCTCTTCAGCACGGACGCTAAAACGGTCATGTCCGAGTTCCTTGCCCTTCCCCGATTGCTGTCAGAAGCAGCCTTTTTTTTAAGTGCACCAATCACCGTGGCATTAGGACTGTATGTGTACCTGAGATCCAAAGGTGCCTATCTTTTTTCCATCGTCTCCTTTATCCATTTTCTCATATCCATTGGTGCACTCATCTCGTTTATCAGTATCTATTTCTATGAGCTGCCCACCCACCACTGTCCGTTCTGCATTTTGCACCCGGAGTATGGATATGTGGGGTATCCCATGTATCTGGCGATTCTTGTGAGCGCCGTTTCCGGATTGGGGACTGGCATCATCAACCCGTTTCGTAACATTGCAAGTCTCTGTAACGTTATTCCCCGTATTCAAAAAAGACTTGCTCTGATCTCGATCCTGTCAAATTCGGCTTTTGTTTTAATCGCCGGATACGGCATTCTTTTTTCAAACCTGAGCATGGCGGCATATTAACCTAAGGTGCCGGGTTGATCGAGAACGCCCACCTTTTTTTCTAAGGGCAGTGATGGCCTTACTCCCCAAAGCATTCCCGTCGACCCTATGAGGCAGTGGTTGAGCGTAGACTCAACGACGAGTGAGCGGTAACGAAGCAGTACGGGTAGACTTCTGAGTTGTTCCGTCAATAATAAATTAAATAAATCCCAACAAAGGAGAATTTGTTCTCTTTAATGTTTGTATGTATTTAATCTCATCATAGGGTGTCCTGTTTTTCCAACAGCAGTACATGATTCTGATCCACTTAAAACCTGAATTCCCGAACTATTGTAACGAGGCGGGAGGCTTGACACCCAATTTGGAGTATAGCTCCATCTGACGTTTGGTGGTTTCGCCAACCTGAAGTCGTTGCCCTGGCACCTCAAAGCATTCAATAACATCCAACTCGTCGAGAACTTCTTGCAGGGTATGGCTTTTAAATAGCCTG
>VMSP01000184.1 GCA_013792135.1 Desulfocapsa sp.
ACAAAATGAGACCGACAGGTCCGTGAGGGGTCGTTTGCTGTCATTTTTTCTCCTGTCAGGCTGGATTTTTTGGGGTTGGCATGTGGCTCATTTTTACCTCTTTTGCAATGAATGGAAGACTTGCTTTCCTTACTGTTTCTGCAAAAGACAATAGCATATGATGCTAAATATTTCAGAATGTTATATTGTATTTAAATGTGTAGAGTAGAGATGTGGCGCGGTAGTAATGTAATCAACAATCGCCCCGTTTCCACATCCCCCTCATCGAACCGGACAGGCGGATCTCCCGCATCCGGCTCTCGGACAAGATTTCACACTTTCGCCCACGGAAAGCTGCGGGTTCTTTGTGGCAGACAGACCAGCCCCATCTGTTCATGGAGATACTGATCGGGGTATCGTGACCACCCCGTGCCCCGAACCTTATGTTTCTTACACAGCCACCGGCGGAGCCGACGAGTCACATGGGTATTGATGGTCCGATACGCCGGACTGACCGGCCCAAGGCAAAAGTAATTCGCCCAGCCGTTCAGTTTTCGGTTCAGTCCGCCCACAACCTTTTCGGCATCTAACGCGGTACAGCGGCGGTCAGTCTCCTTGGTGATGCTGTCCACCATCCGCTTGACGCTCTTCTTCGACGGCTTCGTGCCAATATAGGCCCGGCCGCTATCGCGTTTGTAGCATCGCCCGAAGGTGTATCCAAGAAAATCAAACCGCTCTTGCGGTATATGGCACAGGTGAGTCTTTTCTTCATTCACCGTCAATTTCAGAATATCCATTATGCCGCGCATCGCGGCCATTGCCCTGTGAGCCTGGCCTTGACAACAGATAACAAAGTCGTCTGCATAATTGACGATGTGTGCCGACAGGCAGCGCGCGTGCCCCAGTGTCTTCCAACCCAGCAGGAACCGCCGCATGTACAGATTCGACAGCAGCGGAGATATGGGCGCACCCTGCGGCGTGCCCCGTCCCGTGTCCTTGTTGGTCGTTGTCCATTTCCGGTGCCCGTGGCCATCTTCTTCTTCTACCGGTGCATTGAGCCATTGCTTGATGAGGTGCAGCACATTACCGTCAACTATCCGACGGGCGACGCTTTTCATCAGTTCAGCGTGAGGAATGGAGTCAAAATATCCTGACAAATCCGCATCCACGACATGGGTATGTCCGGTGTTCAGAAGGCGATGAACCGCCTTTACCGCA
>VMSP01000169.1 GCA_013792135.1 Desulfocapsa sp.
AGCTTAATCGGAGAGCCCATTCTCGGAGTGGTCTCTTTCTTCCGCTCTCGTCAGTAGTAACGGGAAGAAAGGGTTGAGTACTTTTTGGAGGTTAAGGGAAATCTCCGCTTTCCCCTTGACAATACTTATCATGGATGTCCTCAGAATTTCCAATTTTCCGCAGAAATGGGGTCAGGCCACGATAACTGTCTAAAAAACATGAAGAATCATCATTGAGAACAAGCCCTTTTTGCGGCTATCAAGCCCCTACCCATAAATATCCCCGGCTTGCTTTCGCATTATGAATAACGAAAGATGAACAACAAACCATGATCTACCGCATAGCCGCCGACGCTATCCTCCTGTTCCATCTCTCCTTCACCCTTTTTACCGTACTGGGAGGCTTGCTGGTGCTCCGCCGCCCCTCCCTTCTTCGTGTGCATCTCGCCACAGTGTGCTGGGGGGTGGTGATCGAGTGGGCGGACTGGGTCTGCCCGCTTACTCCACTTGAGAAATTGTTCAGGGAAAGAGGAGGCGAGGCGGGCTATGCGGGCGGATTCATCGAGCATTATGTTGTCCTGCTTCTCTATCCCGAGAACCTCACCATCGAGCTGCGTTACCTGCTTGGCATGGCGCTTGTTGCAGCAAACCTGATCATTTATGGGTATGTCTTTCTGGCACGTCGCCGAGGGGAATGACTGGAATGCGTGGTTTCATGGCTGGCTTCCTTTATCGCTCAATTTCAGAATGATCTTTCCTTCAGCGGTGAAATTCCACCACGGCAAAGCCTCACCGCCATCAAGAAAATGCTTTACCGAGAGCAAGGTATAGAGCACACAAGGATCGAGGCGATGTCCCAGGACTTTTGACAGTTCGCGATATATGGCAATAGGCTCGCGCCTGGCAAGTTGATCGGGCCGTACTATGCCAATACACCGAAGATGGGCGGCGATAGCTTTGCCAATATTCGGCATGTCCTCCAGTTGTGCGGGTGGGTCTTTTTTAGTCCGTGGCATCGTTGTTTCTCCTAAGCGGCATACTCTCTGGCATTCCCGGCGCGGGCAGCTTAATCGCCCGTATAAGTCAATCTTCCGCTTCATCTTTTCGGT
The DNA here is from genome assembly GCA_013792135.1 of Desulfocapsa sp. GTDB lineage: Bacteria > Desulfobacterota > Desulfobulbia > Desulfobulbales > Desulfocapsaceae > UBA2270. Next base: position 1,089 of record VMSP01000169.1, read on the forward strand.
GAAAGTCTTTTCCCTTTCAAGACAATAGGGTAGAGTAGGAAACTGATTTGCCGATTCCAGAAAAAATCTTGTTTTATCGCAAATTCTCCATTCTTCTTGAGAAAAACACCTCTTGCTGGTACACATCAGAGTTGTGCTGAATTTTTCGTTAATTGATTGACAAACGTTATCCCCCTTATTTTAATAATTGAAAATATCAAGAATGTTTTTTGGGCCTTCGATGGTTTTTCTGATAAACTTTCCTGACAAGTCTTTTTACCTTCTCTTCTAAACCCACCAGGCACGAATATGCAGGCACGAGTTCGGGCATTCCGCTCCATCCGCAACAGGATACTGTTATTTTCCATCCTGGTCACCATGCTTCCCTCACTGGGAATAGGCTGGTACTGGTTTGATCTGATACACAAGGCCACATCGGAAAAAGTTGAGCAGAAGCTGCTCGATTCCGCCAGTTTTGCCGAAAGAGAAATCAATCTCTGGCTCGAGGAGCGAAGTTTCGATCTGCGGGCCTTCGCCAACTCCCCGCTGGTTCTCGAGTCCATCCGCAGCACCATCCCCGAAGGGAAAAAAGCCCAGAAGAAAGCGGCAATAAAAGCCTCGTCACAGCTGCGCAAGCTCAGCAGTTACCTGACTCTGGTGCGAGATCAGTATAGCGATTACCGCAGGTTGATGATTCTCGACGGCAATGGCACCATCATCGCAACCTCAGGCAGCGACGATAGCGCTCACCCCTTGTCTCTCCCTGATAACTGGGAAGAGCAGACGGCCAAATTGCGCTTATTCAGCGGAGATGCCTTTTCTGTGCAAGGGGAAGCAGCTCCGTTGCTTCTGCTGGGCATACCACTCTTTGCCGAACAGGATTCTCCGCCCCTCGGTTTTTTTGTCATGGAAGTGCGACTGCAGTGCATTCCACAACTGCTCAGAAATTCACTGCCCCTGTCTGGAGCTGGAAGAGATCCATATACAATCAGCCTATTCAAAATGAATGGTGAGCTGATTGTCTCCACAGCACTCCCGGTGGACAAGTCCACAACATTAATATCACCACAGAAGACTATCGGACTCTTCGCCGTTCCACATCTGCTTAAAGAATTTGTCAATGAACGCCAGGAACGAGTAGTCGGTGTATCGATTCCTTTGCGTCATTTACCCTGGCACCTGCTGGTCACCGAAAAATATGACACAATTTTTTCCGGACTTATACAAAACCGTAACCGTATCATCCTGATTGCCGTTCTTCTGACCATTGCTATCGGGGGCTTAGCAACGATCATCGCCAGCCAGATTATCACCCCACTGCAAGACTTGACCAAAGGAGTACTACGGGTGGCCGATGGAGACCTGGATGTGGCCGTAGCTATTCACCGCCAGGATGAGCTTGGCTTGGTTACGAAAATGTTCAACATCATGATTTCCCGCCTGAAAGAGGATCAGCAGAAACTGGAACTACTGGCGACCACCGATTTCCTTACCGGCCTTGCCAATCGCAAGCAGATCATGACCGATCTGGCACAAGAGATAGAGCAGTACCGGCGCCACAGCACAAAATTTTCCCTGTTGATGATGGATATCGATCATTTCAAAACTGTCAACGATACACATGGTCATCTGGTTGGTGATGCGGTACTGGTACAGCTTGCCCGAATTTTCAAGGATACGCTGCGCATTTTGGATAGCGCTGGTCGCTATGGGGGCGAGGAATTTCTCATTGTACTCGGCCAGGCCGATCTGCAGCAGGCCCTGCAGACAGCTGAACGAATCAGGCTGGCGGTGCAGCAGCATATTTTTACGTGTGATGATGTGACTCTGCATGCAACAATCAGTATTGGTGTGACGGAGATGAGCTCTGAAAATAGGACAATAAACGAGCTGATCGACAGAGCCGACCAAGCGCTCTACGATGCCAAGGAACATGGACGCAACAGAGTTGTTTCAGGCTGAGAGTTCGTCTTCCGAAAGAGCCATGTTACGTAAGAGAAAACCCGTTTTCCTACTTGGAAGAAAAACGACAAAAATGCCTAAGGGATACTCAGCAGGTTGAAATATATCCAGCCCGCTTGTCCCTCACCGACCCTGACCTTGACCCAGTTGCCCTTGTAACCGCTGGCAGTAACCGTTGTTCCCGGCTCCAAGGTATCAATAACTGTTCCGCTCATACTGGGTTGAGTTCGAAAACTGCTGTGTTTGACAAGCTCGAGCTGCAAAGGAACGATAAATTCCGTGTACAGACTGCTTTTTGATTCTTTATGCAAGGCAACATTGATCTGCAGACTGTGTATCAACTCCATGGCGTGTGAAGCAAGCAGACAAGCCGCATCGTAATTATTATTAATAAGCTCAGCCTTACTTTGATCAAACAAGGCATCAGCTTGACGAAAAACATGCTCGTTTCCACTCGTTTCTATTTCTCTTGCCGCGTCGATTTCGGTTTTCACCTCAGCCAGATAGGTAACCGCCTCAGCTCGTACGCTTGACACGGGAATCGGCAGCATCTTGTGGACAATTTCCTGCTCCTGACCAGCCTGGACAGATTTCAATCTGCTGATTTCCGCTTGTTTTTCCACCAGCTCCATCTGTAGCTTGGCAGTGATATTTTTCACTTCAATTATTTCAGCAGCCAATTGACTGTTTTTCTTTTTCAAATCAGCAAGTTGCCCATCATCCATTTTCGCTCCCTTGTCAGTTGAAGCGCAACCTGCTAAAAAAGCAAGCAGACAAACCAATAAAAAAAAGTGTAACAAATGAGGCAATCGAGAAACCATGACCATGTCCTGAGCAGATGTATTATGAAATTATGAAATTGCGCTAACCATATCGACACAAATAGTAAATATGTTACAAGAAATTACAATGCTTTTGTTATTTATCAGCACAAGTGTCCCTTTTAATTCTATCGGAAATAGAGAACAGACCAGAATAGCGCTAGTTTTTTTCTTTTGAAAATTTGGCCGTTGCAGGTCGGCAGTCGGTAACGGTGTTGAACTACCGTTTTATCTTTTTAGTGCAAGTCGCTTTCTCCTTGGCGGTACCTGCTTTGCAGGATCTGCAGGCGGTGATAGATACCGGGACGCGCCATCAACTCCTCGTGGTTTCCTTCCTCGACCAGACGGCCGTGATCCATGACCAGAATGCGGTCGGCCCTGCGGATGGTGGAGAGCCGGTGGGCTATGACCACACTGGTCCGGTTGGCCAGGGTGGCGGCCATGGCCTTCTCGATGAGCATTTCCGTTTCGGTGTCAATGGAGGCGGTGGCCTCGTCGAGGACCAGGATACGCGGGTTTCGGGCCAGCACCCGGGCCAGGGCCAGAAGCTGGCGCTGGCCGGCGGAAAAGTCGAGGCCCGTCCCGCCGATGCGGGTTTCGAGCCCATCCGGCAATCCTGCGATCAGGGTGGTGAGCTGGGCGGTGGCGATGACCTCGTTCAATCGTGCCTCACTCAACTGCCCGCCGAGAACGATATTCTCCCGGACCGAGGCCGGGAAGAGATAAACCTCCTGCATGACCAGACCAATCTGCCCACGCAAAAAGAGGGGATCGAGATCACGAAGGTCAATCCCGTCCAGCTTCACTACGCCGCGGTCGGGGTCGTAAAACCTTTCCAGAAGGCTGATGATGGTGGTTTTTCCGGCGCCGGTGGCCCCAACAATGGCCAGGGTTTCACCCGGAGCAACCTTAAACGTGAGATCGCGCAGCACCGGTCGCTCCGGGCTGTACCCGAAAGTCACCCCGGCAAATTCGATCTCACCGCGCAACTGTGCCGGACGGACCGGATTTTCGGAGATGGTCAGGGTATTTTCGGTGTCTAAAAGCTGGAAGATGCGCTCGGCCGAGGCCAGGGCCGACTGCACCACCGAATACTTCTGGGAAAGTTCCCGCAAGGGCTGAAAAAACAAGCGCATATAGGCGAGAAAGGCGACAAGCATGCCGATGGTCATCTTGTCCTGGATGATCTGGCCGCCGCCGTACCAGATGATCAGGGCAATGGCCAGAGAGCTCAAAACCTCGAGCAGCGGCATGAAGATGCCGAAGATCCTGATCTGATAGAGGCTCCGTTGCATGTAGGCCTCGTTCAAATCCTCAAACCGGGCGCGGGTATACTCTTCCCTGGAGAAGAGCTGGATGATGCTGATGCCGCCGATTGCCTCCTGCAGAAACGAATTGAGTTGGGCCAGCTGAGTGCGGATGTCGCGGAAGGCCAAACGGGCCAGGCGGCTGAAGAGGACGGTGTTAAAAAGGATCAACGGCACCAGCACCAGCATCATCAGGGCCAGCCGCCAGTTCATCAGCATCAGGATGACCAGGATCCCCACCAGCCGCGCCAGGTCGTTGAAAAGGGAAACGATGACCGAGGTGAACATCTCGTACATGTTCTGGATATCGTTGGTCAGCCGGGTAACCAGCTTGCCCACCGGATTGCGGTTAAAGAATGGGTTGGCAAGCCCGATCAAATGACGGAAAAGATCCTGGCGCAGGGCGTGCATGATCCGCTGCCCGGCCCATTCCAGCACCACCACCTGCAGAAAGTTGGCAACAAAGCCGGCCACCATGAAAAAGAAGAAGGAGCCGGCCAGTCCGGCCACCCCGCTCAGCCGTTCTCCCAAAGCTGGTTGCAGATTGGTGATGAAGCCATCGACTGCCAGCCGCATCAGGTAAGGCAGGGCCAGGCTGCAGCCGGTGATCGCCAGAGACAGGACAATCGCCAGAAATACCGACTTCCAGTACGGCAGGACATAGCGGGCGATCCGTTGCCAGAGACGGAGGTCGCTGGCCTTCTTGAGTCGATCTTCCTCGAAATAACCGAAGCCGTGCTCCATCAGGCTGCCGCCTCCCCGGCCGTGGTCTGGTGCTGATAAATGGTGCGATAGAAGGGGCTGCTTTCCAACAGCTGCTGGTGGGTGCCCTGGGCAGCGATGCTCCCCTTCTCCATAACGATGATCCGGTCGGCCGAAAGCAGCGGGGCAACCCGGTGCGAGACCAGGATACAGATCCGGCCCGGCAGCCAGCTGCCGAAATTGTCGATGATCCGGTGCTCAGTGTCGGTATCGACGGCGGAGAGTCCGTCGTCAATGATGACGATGGGACGGTCCAGCAGCAGGGCCCGGGCCAGGGCGAGGCGCTGGCGCTGGCCGCCGGAGAGGAGCAGCCCCTTCTCCCCCACCCGGGACTGGTAACCATCTTTAAAGGCCTCAATCTCTTCGTGGATTCCTGCCGCCCTGGCCGCCTGCACGATCTCGGCATCACTGGCCCCGGGACGGCCGAAAGCAATGTTGTTGCGGATGGTATCGGAGAAGAGGATGGTCTCCTGGGGCACATAGGCGATCTTTGCCCGCAGTCCCGCCAGTGGAAGCCGATTGTAATCGATCCCGGCCAGGAACAACCTGTCGTCTGTCACGGGATACAAACGGGCCAGCAGCTGGCATAGCGCCGACTTGCCGGAACCGGTACGGCCGACGATTCCCAGCAGGCCGGGGGCTATCTCGAGGTTCAGATCGTCCAGGGCCATGGTATTCTGGCCGGCGTACTGGAAGGATAAGTTGCGGACGGACAGACTGGTGACGGCCGGCAGCGCCAAGGGGTTTTCGGGCTCGCGCAACAGCGGCTCCTCTTCCATCACCCTGCTGATGCGGTGCAGCGAGGTGAGCCCGCGCTGAAAGAGGTTGGCCACCCAGCCCATGGCCATCATCGGCCAGGTCAACAGTCCCAGGTACGTCATGAAGGCCACAAAGTCGCCGATGGAAATGGAGCCGGCAATGGTCAGTCGTCCCCCGAAAAAGAGGACCAGCAGCAGGCTGGTACTGGCGATCAAGGTGGAAAAGGGAGTGAGGACTCCCTGCACCAGAGCCAGGCGGATATTGTTGCGAACGAACTCTTTCCCCAGCCGGTCGAACTGCTCGGTCTGGCGCTGTTCCTGGGTATAGGCCTTAATCAGCCGGATGGACATAAGGGTGGAACGGGCGAACTCGGTGAGATCGGAGAACTGCTCCTGAACCCGGTTGTAGCGTTTATGGAGCATGGCTGAGAGCAGTCCGGTCAGGATGGCCAGGACCGGCATCGGCGCCAGGGCCAGGAAGGTGAGGCCGGGATGGATGTAGGCCATAAAACATACTGCGGCGCCAGTCATCATGAAGGCATCAATGAAGGAGACGATGCCCATGCCGCAGGCCAGCTGGACGTTGGTGAGATCGTTACCGGAAAGCGCCATGATCTCACCCGCCGAGCGGCGATTGAAAAAGGGGCGATCAAGCCGCACCAGACGGCTCAGGAGACGACTGCGCAGGTCGCGTTCCAGCAGGCGGGAAAAGCCCAGGACCAGATATCTCCAGGTGAAGCGAAAGAGGGCGATGCCTATGGCGAAGCAGATGATCAGACCACCCTGGCGAAGGAGGGAGGCGGAAGTGGCCTGGCCGAGTTGCAGGCCGTCCACCGCCTGCTTGATCACCCGGGGGATGTAGAGCTGGAGAAGATCAGTGCTCAGCAGGGCGAGGATCCCCCAGAGCAGCCGCTGCCGGTATTTCTTGAAATACGGCACCAGCAGCCGGATGGTCTCGCGGGCCTGGATCAGCTGAGTAATGGTAGGAAAGAGTTTAATGTCACACCCTTTTGCTTGCTAATAAGGATAAAACTGCCATCGTCCCGGTATCGCCGGCAGTCATGCGTTAATTTTAGATAAACGTGGCCTGCCCCCGATTGTCCACTTAACTCCAGCTTTCTTTAATGTGTAAATCTGGTATCTTTGTTCCTGGACAAGCTGTTTATGACTCATGCATACACTCCTCTTTCGTCGTGGTTAGAAGAGCGCTAAAAGTAACACAACTTGCCCATTTAACCTACGTTAGAGAGAGTTGTATTTGCAACTTGAATTCACCTAATCATAATATTGGGTATCATAGCCATGATTGTATCAACCTCAAATGCTTCAAGTGACCAAGAAGTTAATTTATTGATTGATTTGGCAAATAAACAAATCGGTCAATTATCTAAGACAGAAGAACTTTTTATAAAATTAGCTATAAAATTTAATGTGGTCGATTTATCTGTCCCAGACATTAGCAACAATAATCCTTGGAACTCTGAGAAATGGGCAAAAGAGCGCACTATAAGGGCTGAAGTTATCGAGTGGTTCTTTTTTAACGAGCAGGCAAAAAAACAAGTAGGACTCAAGGGCATTCACTTTAACGGTTTTAAAATACAAGGAAATATTAATTTAGATAATTGCACTATTAGCTTCCCTTTCAAATTTGAACTATGTGCAATTCCGGATGGAATAATACTTACTAACTCGAATCTAAACACTGTAACAATAAAATCATCAACAATAGGCAGCATAACAGCATATTTATCAACAATAAAAATTGTATATTTAGAGCACCTAGAAATATTTGGAAAAATAGATTTTAGCAGTTCATTGATAATGAAAGGATTATCCTTTGATAAAATAAATATAACAAACAAAAATAGTACAACTGTTGCTCTTAATGACACAGTAGTGGGAGGTGTTTTAGAATTTGTGTCTTTTAAAAGTGATGGTGGAGTCACAGCATTATCGATAGAAGTTGGTTCCATCCTTAAAATACATGACAGCCAAATATTTAATCCAACAGGTGCAGCGCTAAGTCTTGATGGCGCAACTATAAAGGGATCGGCTTTTCTTGATCAGTCATATCATGCGGTTGGCGAAACAAGATTCATAGATGCAACATTGCAGAACTTGTACATGGATGGCGCTCTCATGGAGAACCCACGGGGACAAACACTAGTCGCAGACGGAATTGTTATTAAAGAAGATCTTAGGCTTAGTAATACTTTTAAATCAATTGGTAAAATAAGCTTACAAAATGCAAAAATTGGGGGAAGTATTTATTTTAGCGCAGGTCAATTAATCAACCCTTCTGGTGACGCCCTGCAGGCATCAGGGTCAAGAATAGGAAGAAGTGTATATTTTGATGAAAATTTCATCTCTAAAGGGGCTATTTGGTTTGTTGGTTCCCATATTAATTCCGACCTTGTCTTTCAAAATGCTACATTTAACAATCCAAACTTACTTGTCATTACACTCTCTCAAACAGAAATTCGGAGTATCTGTTTTGATAATAATTTTAAAGCAGTCGGTTTAATTGACATTAGTGGAGCAAGAATCACAAATATTCTTCAGATATACGACGGTGCAGATTTATCTGAGTCAATATTAAATTTAAGAAATACTCGTGTAAAAACATTAAATGACCGTAAGGAAAGCTGGCCAGCCAATGGAAATTTATTCATTAATGGGTTCATATATGAAGAAATTTTCGACAAATCTCCACTTGAAGTTAATGAAAGGATTAAATGGATTGAACTTCAGCCACAAGACGGTTTCAAGCCTCAACCTAAAGTGGACCCCTGAGTCAAGACAATTATGCACTGAGTTTAAGCTACACATTCAATTTCAAACACAGCTGGTCGGCGCTGCCCCGGTTTAGCCTCTGCTGGTACTTCTGATATTGACTCCACGGTTGATGGGACCCCT
>VMSP01000160.1 GCA_013792135.1 Desulfocapsa sp.
CAACGTTGCTCAACTGCCAGAAAAATATAGCGAGCCATTGCTATTGTAGTATGACCGATTATCCTATCATAGTCTCGCAACTGGGTTTCTTTCTCAAGATTCAAATGGTGTTTCATCATTTTGAAAAAAACTTCGATGTCCCATCTCTTCCCATAAATACGTACAATTTCTTTGGCTTCAAGATCAATTCTTGTGGAGAATAGGGCCAGCCAATCTCTTTTGTGGCGATGTCGGACAAAAACAACTTTTACCTTTTGCTCCTGTTTGGTTTCCACAACAACACTGGCAAGAATCTGTGCCTTGCCGGGGCGTTTTTTTATTCGCTTATAGAGTTTCCCCAAGGATACCCATTGATCATCGTGGCGGTAAAACACATTCGGCATATTCTTTGCCATGCATATAACCGGCAGGTGTTGACCAAGCTTGGCAAGGATCGCAGGCCAGCAAAACCAGCTGTCCATGAGAATATAATCTGCCTTAACACCAAGGGCCAAAACCCTTTTAACCATATTCTCGAGATGCTCAGTGGACTTGGTCATTGCCTCAACCCGTCTTTTATAGCCACAGGTTCTTTTATCAAGATCCTTCTTGATACCCTGTATCCTCTTTTCTGCATTTGCAGAAGAGCAGAGAACAAAATCCAGAGGCAGAAAGCTGGCCCCATCAGACCACCCCAGTGTCAGCACCTTGAAGCCTTTCAAGCTGGTATGGCTGGTATGATCAAAAACCCAGGCAAGAAGCTCAACGACCTTAGAGCGAGATCGATCACAGGTACTGTCATCAAAGATCAATACCTTTTCTCTTTCCTTGCTGGTAAGCAAAAAGAAAAAATTGGAAACATGAACAGCCAGTGATAACAAGAGCTTGCGTCAATTGTGGTGAGGGTTCTTCAGCAAATCATAGGCCGCATTCTTCTTAAATGGTAAGTCGGCATTGGTGACTATTCCTCTGTAGAAATTGTCCCCCTCAAAAGGCAACATGAAAATAGCGGAAAAAAGTGTCAGGGGCGAGATCCCTCTCA
>VMSP01000104.1 GCA_013792135.1 Desulfocapsa sp.
TACCACCCGCCGATGACCCCGGCCTGCCGGGGTTTCGCTTTTGGCTACTGCTCTCTCCATATTTGGGATTCATCTTCCTGATTGTCCATGGCCAGCCGGTCAAACCAGGCATGGCCCCTGCGGACGCACTGTTCAGCCAGGCGGATGATGGAGACCACCTCATCGCCGTCAATGTTTGGCCAGGCGTCCAGGTTACGGTTGAGCACATGGGCCAGACAGCCGATGGCGTTCATCATATCCATGCGGCAGCTCTCCTTGATGTCTTCTTGCGGCCGTTCCATCTGCATGATGCAGGCCGCCTTCTTCTGGATCTTGACCAGCTCCTCCACCAGTTCCTGCTGTCCGGCCAGGGCCAGCGCCCCATGGATATCGCTGACGCTCTCCAGGATCTGCCTCGCGGCTTCGTATGTTTGATTAGGTGTAGACATGTTCTGTTCCTCCGCTTTGATTTAATTCGTAATTCGTAATTCGTAATTGATTACACCTGGGGCGCGGGACAGCGGCAGCGCACATGCAGGCCGCGCGCGTCCTCGTGGGTACCTGCAAAATATCCGCATTCCACATTTCGAGCCTTGCCGTTAAAGAACAACCGGCATTGACACATCCCGTTATCATCACACTCCGCTACCAGCCCTTCATCCCGCCGTATTGCCCGTTTTAATTGTGGTGTTCCCATCTTTTCAGGCCTCCGTCCTTCAATAATTAAAGAAATCAGTCAACCGGGAAAAAGTCGTGCGGCGTAAGAATTGCAAAGAATTCACCCTGGCATAACCGGCAACAAAAGTTAATTTCGATACCATCTTCTTCCGCATTCTTCTCTAGATTCATCAGGTTAAGATCCACATCACCTTTGCACTTTGGACAGTCCATCACTCACACCCCATAATTCGTAATTCGTAATTCGTAATTGATTAAACTCCCGAGAAATCCAGGCTGATCTGCTGATAATTGCCCTCGTCATCCCGCTCATAGATGCGGTAGTAGGTGCTTGATCCGACCACCGTCACCGCATCGGCAATCGCATCCATGGCCTGCTTCCAGATCGGGTGCTCAATCTTCAGGGCGCGCAGGGACAGAATGCGCTTGGCATTGATCCGGCCCTTCTTGTCCACCTGGAAGGCGTTGTCGATCAGGGTCCGCAGCTCCGGCCCGGAGTCCTTACTCCACTCCCGGAGACAGGCGTCCACCAGTCCCTTGGCGGCCTGCAAGCGCTCGTCAAAGTCGAGGCGCTCGCTCACCGCCCGCAACACCTTGAACCGCCCGTCAAAGGAGGTGAGCGACAGGTTGCCGCGCGCTCCGCCCAGATCCGCCCCGTACTTTTCAGCCGACAATTCCAGAAAGGCCTGCATGTCGCCTGCCAACTGGCCCTTGAACTGGTTGAGGATCTCGCTCATTTCCCCGGCCTTAGCGACCACACCCTTGACAAATTCGTCGCGGGCCAGATCAATCTCTTTAATGCTCTCAATCGGCACCAGATGGCCGACTCCGTTCACCATGTACCCGCTCGGCACTTCCTGCATGATCTTACCTCCATAAATTTCCATTACTTTTTGGGCGATACCGGCGGTATCTCCTGGATAGATACCGGCAACCGTCTGCGAGATGGTAGCCGGACTGTAACCGAGCGCCTTGGCAACTTTCCCCTGACTTCCTTCGGCAAAGATGGCCTTGCGCAACAGCTTACGCCAGTCCATTGTTCAGCCTCTGCAGATTGCGTTGATACTGCTGCCGCATTTCCAAATTGAGTTGATAGAGCTTCCGCACCGTGGCGGCGGTGTTCTCGGCGGCCAGCGCCGTCACTGCCAGGGCCTGGATATCCTTACCGTCGCAGTTGCCGATCATGTTCTGCAGGACGTCCAGCTGTGCTTTGGCATCGGACCGGTAGCCGTCGAAAATGGCGATCCTGTTGTCTGTCTTCGTGCTTTTCACTATTTTTCCTCCATGGTTTGCAGTAATTGTCTGACCTCGCCCAGGGCTGTGCTGATGCTGTCGAGCCGGGCCAGAGCCTTTTTCTTCTTTAAGCGGAGATTGCGCAGCCGTTCCGCCTTGTCGCTATCCTGCGGCATCTCGGCGCAATTGTTGATCAGCACCCACCCCCCGGAGCCATCCAGCAGATGAACCATCCTCACCACCTCCCGCTTGACCAGCAGCCGCAACCACTCATTGGCATAAGCATGGCTGACATCGGCCATCTCTACGAGATCGTCAACGGTCACCCGCCGCCGCATCTTCAGCAGCCGCCACATGATCTCGCGTTTATCCGGCTGGCCGGCGATGGGGGCCGGGGCATAAACACCCTGGCGCACCCTGACGATCTTGCCGCTGCGGGCCAGATCCGACAGCGTATTGAGCAGACGTTTGTGGTCTTTACGGGTCTGCAGATGGAGCAGGCAGGATAGTTTGTTTGCGTCCGCCTCTCCGCCGCCGCTCTGGGCCGCTGCCTGCAGGGTGTCGCTCACTGTTTTGGCAAATGATTGCTGGGCCATGGTTATCCCCTCAAACTCTGTTTAATTGCCACCTTGACCATGCCCAGATCCGGCTCACTCTTGCCCCTGGCATTCATGATATTGACCAGCGAGATCAGGTCTCGCTTGATCACCCGGAAACAGCCGCCTGCCTGACCGTGCAGCAGCTCCGCCACATCGGTCGGCAGGTCAAGACCGGCCGCTTCCCTGGCGAACATCACCACATCGCCAACCCCCAGCGCCTCGAACTCGAGGAGCTGAAAGGTGCGGTTCCAAATCCTGGTCACCTGCTGCATATGGCTCTGCAGCTCGTCCTCGCCGACCAGCACAAACGGGGCCGCTGACAGATCGGAGAGATCGCGGACCAGCTCCAGGTGCAGGCGGGGCAGCTTCTCTATTTCTTCGATAAAAACAGGCCGTCCGCCCTGGGCATTCAGGGCATCCATGACCGCCAGGAAGGCCGGGTCTTTGCGATGGGCCACCTTCTTGACGCCCAGCTCGCGGCCCAGCGCCTGTAGGAAACCAAGCTCGCTGCCGCGCCAGATGGAGAGGCAGCGCACAAAGGCGCAGCGGTTATTGGCCGCATACCATTGGGCCGTCCGCGTCTTGCCGCGCCCGGCCGGGCCGATCACCGCCGCTAGACGGCCTTCACCCGCCGACATCATCAGGGCCTCAATCATCGCCTGAAAATTTCGGACATTCTTTACATTGACAAACTTCGGGAAAAATCGTATTTCTGGCATTACTTTTCATCAACCTCCATGGGCTAAGAGTTTTAGTGCCTTACAGTTCATTTTCTTGTTCTTTTTGCAAGAAAATGAACTGCAAAAGGCACTTATCCCGTTCATCGGGGCAGGGGTTACCCGGCAACCGCTTCATCGGTTGCCGGGTTTTTTTGTCTATAAAGGACAGCCAGCGCCGACCGCTGACCCTCCCAGTATTCGCGTTCAAATTCGGGCATCATCTGCTCATAGACCCGCATAAACCGGCGCCATTCTGCAGTCAGCTCTTCGCCGCTCATCTCCATTTCAATGAATTTGCCGTAGCGGTCAGCCTCACTCAGATCTTCCAGATCTGCGCAGAGCTGCGCGGCCTCCATCTCGCGTTGATAACGCTGGCCCTCGTCTGCTTCCTTCATGACCTGTCGCAACTCTTCGTTGCTGAGTTTTGCTGGCTTTGCCGGCAGCTGTTTGATATTGCTTCTCTTGCCGCCGGTACCGTCTGACAGCAGCTTCTGGTCGGCAGGCGCGCCGAAACCGGCATCCGCGACCAGGCGCTGCGCTTCAGGGATGACAAACTCGGCAGCCATGGCCTTGGCGTGGGAGACGGTTTGCTTACGCAGGCCTCCGATCATTTCCAGCTGTTTTTCCAGCAGGGCAATATCCGCCTCGCTGCCGAGGATCCGGGCAGCAGGGTGCACCTTGGCCACCCGTGACGCCTCGCAGATAAACTCATCGGTGCGCTGGTCATAGATCAAAACGGAATCCTGTTCCTGCATATCGTAGCGGACAAAAACCTTGTGATTCCGTCCGTACATCGCCGGGTGGTAGTACCACTCTCCCTTATCGTAAACCTTGACGCCGCGGCCGTAGATCTTGCGTTCTTCTTTTTTCATCATCAGGACGCGCAGGGCCAGCGGATCAACGCCTGGGCCGCGCCCGGCATCAAACAGCTCCTGGGGGCAAATCCCGGCCAGGTGGCTGTTTGGTCCCTGCGGGCGGGCGGCGTAGACGTCAAACCAGGCGGCTATAGCCCGGTGGCTGTCAATCAGGGTCGGTACAAAGCCGCCGCTAATCTTGTCGTTGATACTGCGGTGCAGCTTTTCGCCCCGGTTTAAATGGGCCGGTTTGCTATCGATGGCCGTGCCGATAAAGGACGGCGCCATCCGCTCCAGCTCCGCGAATGTTCCAAAAAATCGTTCAATGGTCTTGGACTGGCCATGATAGGGCTTGGCGATGATAAGCTTGATGCCGAGCCGTTCATAGAGGCCTGGCAGTTCCGTCTGTTCGAAGTCGGTACCGGTGAAGTAATGGCCCTTGAAGGCCCGACCGTTGTCCAGGTAGACTATCTTCGGCACCATCCCTAAGCGGATAATCGACCGGCGCAGGGCAGCGGAGATGGAGGCGGTATTCTCGGTCGGCAGGATCTCCCAGCCGCACGGCATCGAGCTCTTCATATCGAAGAACAGCACCAGCATCATGCGCTGGGCCTTGCCGGTCCAGGGATTGACAATTAGGAAATTAAGGACGTGGCCGTCGGCCACCAGGATGTCGCCGACGTTGATCTTCTCGTAATCGCGCTCGGTCCAGAACAGGCAGTTGTCGTTCAGGCCCTTGTCGCCTTCCCGCCACCAGGTCCATTCGTCATAGTTGACCGCCACCCAGTCATCGAGAAAGCGGCGATAGGTGGCATCGGAGAGGTTATCCACCCCTTTGCCCCGCATGACATCCCTGGAAAAGCGGATGATCTCGCTCTTCGGCAGGCTCTTCCCTTTGGGCTGGCGGACAAAGGCCAGGATAATCTGCGCCTGCAGCGGCGTGATACTCCGCTCGCCGCGCTTCTTGCCGCGCCGATCGGCCAGCTGCAGGCTGTCGCCGCAGGTCTTTTTCAATTTTGTTTTCCAGTTTTCAACCGTCTTCCAGCTCAGGGCGCCCAGCTCCTTATACAGCTCCGGATAACCGGCGCCACTGTTATAAGCGGCAATGAAATTATCGCGCGCCTGCTCCTTATGGCCCCAGGTGGCTGCTGCCAGCGCCTGCATATACAACCGCACCAGCGAGGCTTTGAGATTGGCCTTGCCTGCCTGAGCTGCGCAAATTATTCCCCCTCCTGTTGTTAAGGAGGGGGGCAGGGGGTGGTTGGCCGAGCTATTTACCGGCACCAAGGCGTTGATCTCTTCCTGCTCCAGGATGGCGTTGCGGAGATAGTCCGGCAGCATGTACGTCCGGTACATCTTGATTTGTCCGCCACGCCCGGACTCCCAACGAAACGACCAGTTTTCCTGGTCTGCCCGGCGGGCGATACTCCCTGCGGTACCCGGCAGCACCGGCAATTGCAGGGCGGCCAGCTGTTTGGCGGAATAGGCGGCGTCCATGGCTTATCCTCTCAGGTGCATGTCGTCCTGGAGCAGCGTCTTGAACGCGTCTTCCATCTCTTTGATGGTCTTATAGCCGCCGCTGTACTTCTCCCAGCCGCGGGGGCCGCTGTGCTTAATGGTCAGACTGGTGCGATCCGCCCGAAATAGGGAAAAGCCGGCCCGTTTAAGTTTGTTGGCATCATCTGAGCCGCCCTGGAAGGCCGGTTCATCGATCAAATCGCCATCCTCGGCCAGGTCGGCCCGTAGTTGGTCCAGGGTGTTAATGATAAAGCCGCGCGAGGTGTATTTATAGTTGGATTTTCGCTCTTCCAGGATCTGCTCAGAGAACTTCTTGAACACCTCAGCGAATTCAGCGGAGGATGTCTGCCTCACCTTTTCCTGGGCCTGGCGGACGGTCGTTGTGATCTTGTCGCCCAGATAGCCTTTGACCGCCTTTTCGACCAGGCTGGCGGTAATCTTGCCCTCATGCCCGACGGTATTGACCACCGAACGCCATACCTCCGCCTGCTTGTCTGGTTTTAACCTGGTGAGGGGCCGTGCCTGCGCTTCGTTGACAGGCAAGAGCCCTGCCCCTTCATTTGTCTCCAATTTGGAGACATTTTCCATCACCTCTGCCGCCGCGATATAACGATGTGCCGTGCCGCGCGCCATATCCCACAAATCTTTACAGTACGCCTCGAATGTTTTATGAGACGCGCGGTACAACTTTGAATCGTTGATTTCAGCCAACGCCTGGCCGACCCGAAAAAATGCCCCAAAATCCTGCACAATCCGCCGTTCGAGCTCCACCATCCTCATTTTCTCTCTGGCGGTCAGCTGCGGAAGCTCTATTTCTCCAGTTTTGCTCATCTCTTGACGCTCCTTTTTTCCTTTTTAAAAATCCCCACTTGCGCTACTCTGCAGCTCTCTCAAAACCCATTTCACGCAAGGAGGAAAACATTATGACTACCAGCCGTAACGAGGTCAAAATCAACACCAGCCAGCAACAAGCCCTGATCAATCATTTCATCCGCAAGTTGTTCGGCAACGAAGGCCTTAGGGCCGACGTGCCGAAATTTTCTCCCGAAGAATATTCTAAGGTGCTGCAGGAGTTCAGTGCTGGAAATTGCACTTCTCTGCAAAATTCAATAGAAAACGATGCCATCATGTTCGACCCATATAAACAGGAAGTGGTATTGTCATTCCTGAGGCACTACGCCCTCAAGGAGTTGACTAACAGTGAAGTCGTCTCCATCAAAGACCACCTCGCAAATAACATTTGTATGGAAGCCATCGGCAGGTTTTCTTTGTCTTTTTCCGGTCATGTTGAAGACCCACTCCGGCACGATTGACAGGCGGGCCTGTCTGCCATCGTTGGCACCAGGCCCATACTTTCTAATCCCGGAGGTTGCCACTATGTAATATTTCTGGCCCTTAACGAGGGGGCTGCTACCAGTCGCCAGGTCTTTTGGGTTGTAGTGCTGTGCCCAATAAGATTCCACCTGCTCGGCCAGACCAGCCATAACGGTTTCAACTGCTTTATTATCGTGCTGTGCAGAACAAAGTTTCTCACTCATAACATCTCACTTTTGTTAAGTTTTTTCTTACGTTTAATTTTTTTTCTCTCCATATCTGTCGGCAGAGCTAGGTACTCCACCGGACACCCTTTATCTTTCAGATACTGCAGCACGCGCCTATTGTTTTGTCGCCCGGCCAGAGTGTTGGCCACCAAACTGTGACTCTTCATGCGCAAGGCGTTCAGAACATCCACACTGCGGATATCGTGGGTCAGCATCCAGATCCGTGCCTGTTTTCTAATCGCCTTTATCCTTTCGACCTTGCTCATAACTCCATCTCCAGTTTGCGCATCCTGATGCGCGCATCTTTTGCCCGGTGATACTCTTTCGCCCACAACAACAGCTTCACATCATCCTCGTCGATCAGCATCCCGCCCAGGGGAGCAAGCACCTCCCGCATCGGTTCCAGATCATCGAGTGCCGCGCAAAAAACCATCAGGCTATTGATGCCTGGGGTATGCTCCATAGCCTCCGGATTGAGCCATTTTTCCAGGGTGGCCATGGTTAGCCCATTGCCATTGCCCCGCACCAGGCGCACCCCGTAACGGCTGGCCAGATCGTTCATCCGGTCCAGCAGCTCCTCTCGCGAATACTTGCTATTCCGGGCGGACAAAGCCATTTGCTCTTTGAGCTTTTTGCCGACATTTAAACTCGGCTGGTTGAATAGGCTGAGCTGCTTAACCATCAATTTCTATCCTTCAAAAGAATCCAACCTTGTGCTACTCTCTCTGGTAGGAACCAACCAACCGTCAATTTCACACAAGGAGGAAAAATCATGGACCGGGATATGGACGCAATCAGGGACATCGTACTTGCCCTGAAAGAATCAAAAACAGTTATCAACAGTGCCGAAGGTGTTGATGAAGACACCTTTAAATTCAACGCCATGCTTCTTATAGAGGCAGGTCTCGTCCTGGGGAAAACCGTCCCTGGTGGCGGCAGAGAAGGCAGTGTTATTCCCAGTGCCGCGGTACTGTTTCGTTTAACCTGGGACGGGTATGATTTTGCCGACTCAATAAAAGAAGATGCCGTATGGGAAAAAGCTAAAAAACACATTTTAATCCCTGCTGGTTCGTGGACTTTTGGCATTCTTTCTGAATATCTTAAACAAGAACTCAAAGCTAAATTTGGGCTGGATGGCCGCCCGTAAATCAACGGCGTTATTGTTGTAGATTTTAGCCGCGCTTTGGAAGGCCCGTTTAACAGAGACCGGGCCTTCCTTTTTTTCATCACAGACTTCTGAAAGTCTCCACCGGTATTTTGCTTCCTGTTCCCATGACTCACAGAGGGCCAGCAGTTTTTTCCTGCTTACGAACGGCCACACCTTGAAGAGTTTTTCCAACCTTGTTTCACTGTCCGCCATACCCTCACCTCACTGTCTAAATTAAATAAAAACTCATACATTGATATTAGCCTGACCGATGTGGTAGATTGTCCATATCGGCGGTAACATTTGTCACATGACAATTAGACAATAGCATTAAATTTCACGCACTGTCAACAGTAAAAATCACGCAGAGCTTTCGATTTTACTTGAAAACTAAAACACACCTAAATAATGACCATATTACATATACATATGAATTTTCTTATCATGATTGAACGCGCAGAGCTTTACGCAGAGCTTTCGAAAATTAAAGTTCTGCGTGAAATTTGAGGTTTTTGATATGATTGGAGAGAGAATAAGAGAACTAAGAGGCAAAGAAACGCAGGTCCAATGGGAGGTTCGTTTCGGTGTTACCAGGGACACAATTAGACGGTACGAGCGTGGTACGAATCCACCTGATGCTGATTTTATTGCTATTCTCTGTGAAGCGTACAATATCAACGCCCACTGGCTTATTACCGGCAAAGGAACAAAAGACCTAAATAGCCAACAAATAGCGCCAGAGAAGCAGGACGGGGGCGCTACCCCTATGCCCAGCGACAAACTTGGCCTGGGTGAGAGCGTGGAGCTGCTCGCCAAGATCTACAATTCAGGCAACAAGGTGCTAATCCGCGCCATTGCCGCCAACCTTCACGCCTTCAGCGAGGCTGTCGACAACAAGGCATTAGCTCAAAGGGCTATAGATATGATGGATGAAATGAATAAACGAGTGCTTGCTCTAGAGAAAGATCTGGCGATACTAAAAGAGGAAAACGAAGAACTAAAAAAACGTGAGCCCGAAAATGATCAGCACCAGGCTACAGGCTAAGGGAGGGAGGAGGGCGGGCAAAACAACGGCAAGAGAATCATTATAAAACTGTCAAAATCCCAATGGCAAACCAGCCATAACAACAAAGTCATCTGGCCGTTCATGGTAATCAATGCATAAAAGATCATGTATCAAAACCGGTATTTCTCAGTTTCTACTTAGGGTTTACAACATGCCCCCATATTTATATAACAACATACTGATTTCGCTTTAAATATTGCACAAACAAAAAGATTCTTTCTCTTTCTACTTAATTTTCTACTTTAGCATAGCGAAATAGAAAGAGAAACATGGTGTTTTTGATATGATTAGTAAGAGAATAATAGAGTTAAGAGGAAATAAATTTTCTAAGTTCATCTGCAAAAATCTTTTAATCACGCCATAAAATGATCAAATTTTCTGGTGTTTAAATTTCCCCTCTTTTTCACTCTCATTCAACATACCGAATATCCCGCAAACGCCCACCAGTTCCCAGAAAATCTCACAAAAGTTTCATAAAAGTTTCGCCAAATTTCTATATATAAAGTTTCTACGTTCATCAGCCCCCCTATA
>VMSP01000105.1 GCA_013792135.1 Desulfocapsa sp.
GCTTCAACAGGCAGCTGAGGTACGGCCCCCCGTAACGATACAAGAAATCCATGGGCGAAAAGCCAGCCAGGCTGCAATATTCGGCTAATGGTGACCACACAACATATGGTATGCGCTTGAGTCAAGTGCATACCCACATAATTTTATTTATTTTATAACATTTTTTAATATTAAATAATATATAAAAATAGTTTATAATAATAAAAAGTATAAAAGCTATTTTCTGCCCTGAAATACACCTTGATACTTATACTTGTCTGACATATACTATGGTATATACCATCAAAGGAGGAACAACTATGAGTCAAGTAGCTAAAATATTCACCAATGGCCGTAGCCAGGCGGTACGCTTACCGGCTGCTTATCGTTTTAAGACCAAGGAAGTCTTTATTCATCAAGATATGGAAACAGGTGATATAATCTTGTCAAGCAGACCGGATGATTGGGATGATTTCTTCAAAGCGCTCAAGACCGCCGATGTGCCAAACAACTTCCTGGATGAAAATGATCGCAACCAAGGAACACAGAATCGTGATCCCTTCGAGGGGTATGACGAATGATACGGTACATGCTGGACACCAACACAGTCAGTCATCTTCTTAAAGGGCATCCGGCTGTTGCCAGACGGTTGATAGCTGTGCCAATGAGATCTCTATGTATCTCAGCTATCACCGAAGGTGAATTGCTTTTTGGTTTGGCAAAGCGTCCGGCAGCTAAACAACTTCAAGTTGCCGTACGGGAATTCCTCAAGCGCGTTGATATACTACCATGGGACAGCGTTGCTGCAGAGCATTACGGGATTGTACGAGCCAATATGGCGAGTCAAGGAAAGGTTCTATCACCACTTGACTTGTTAATAGCCACTCACGCATTAAGCGTGGACGCAGTTTTGGTTACAAACGACCAAGCCATCAGCCAAATGCCTAATCTTCACCTTGAAGACTGGACAAATTGAATAAAAAAAGCCGTCCCCCGAAGGAGACGGCTGTGATTGAATTGTTATGCGGCGACCGCCATGGTTTTTAACTCTGCCATTCGTTCGGTCAAAACCCAAAGAGCCTGATTCAGCTTGATATTGCGATCAAGTGACTGGACTGCTCGGGTAGTAACTTTACGAGGGCCATTCTCTCCATATACTTTGCCTTTTAATCCGCCTTTTATGATATTTTCCTGGACCCGGTTGAACACGGTCCATAGACTGTTATTTCCATCACCAGAACGGCGTTGTGTCAAGAACCGTTCTGGTGAGATGGGAGCACTTCCCAAATCATCATATATCAGCTTGTGAGCGGATTCAGCATAAGCGATCTGCTCATTGTATTCGAGCGAAATGCCTTTCAAATAATCCATCTGGTCGTTGATGAGAGTTGCGGATGCGGTAATCTTATCAGCCGATTCAACAAAATCATTCTCATTGAACCCGACGTGACGATGGGTGAAGTTGGCAAAATCTGATGCAACCATCAGACCATTACCACAAACCAACCGCCAGACTGAAGCGATCAACTTGAAAGAACTACCCAGATCGTGAGAATTATAGAGAACCAGATCGACCCGCTCATCCTTCGGCTTCATTGCAAAGTTTTCATTCCTGGTGAAACGAATGCAATGCTTCTGAAATCCTTCCTTATCCAAGATACGGGTGCCGCTTTGCTCAGCTTTAATCGGAAACCAGCCGGCATCACGCAACAGGTCAACTGCTTTCAATGTTGGAACAAAGGTGTAACGACTTGAAACCTTGTCAACAGGTTCAGTGGCGCCTGCAGCAGAAGCATACTTAACGATAAGGTCATTGCTCAAAAAAGTTGGTGCGGTCATGGTCGTGTCTCCAAATTGAGATTAAAAAAATTAGGGACAAGACCCCCGTCAGGGAGGTTTTGTCCCTGATGGGTTGATATGATTTAGTCGGTGTGGTTAGTCAGGGTCGTTTCAGCCAGCAAATATGCCAGTAAAAATCTGAAAGAATCCTGCCAAACAAAGGATGTAAAAGAAGTTTGCTATCATGGCTTTGCTCCTTATGAGATAAAAAAGGGCAAGACACTCCCGACAGGGGATGTTTTGCCCCTGGTGGGTTGATGGTTTATAGTTGTATTAGGTTATGCCTCCCAACTGGCTTCACATTTTTCACAAATGTATATCCAGCCATATTCACCAAGTTTCTGGGCTTCAATCATCTCGCCACAGTCAAGGCACTTTTCAGTTGGAGGTTGTTCCTTGTCAAATTTTCTTGAAAAAATATTCACATTCTACCTCCGAAGACCAAGAGGAGCACAAGACCCACCGCCCACCGACCGATGCAGACTGACATTATTACCATCAGTCATACCTTGCTGGTAGGCGTTGCCATCAACACGACTGGCTCTTGACATTATTGTTTTTATTCGCGGGAAAAGCCGATTAACTCGCTGGTCAACCGCTTTATCTTTAATCACCATCAATGCGGTACCGGTCATCCCAAAGGAATTACGGCTATCAGTCGGAGCAGTATTCTGCTTCAGACGTTCTAACCGCTGGCTGATTGTTTTGATCATTCCCAGGCGATAGCTGTTATGCAGGGATTTACCGTGAGTTCTGGTAAAATCCTTAGCACAGTTCACATAAGCCTGGCTCATTCGCTTGATGGTTGAGCGCAGTCGTTCAAACAGATCGGTGATGATTATCAAATCTGTCTGGCCGGCCACGAAAGTGAAACTCCAACCATTGCTGTTTCTGGTACGAATTGCTCGGCCATTGAAGGTCTGGGCAATAGAGCTTCCCAGAGAGATTTCCCATGTCTGGGAAGTCTTGGTCAGTCCACATACTTCTGCAGAACCTACATGCGCACCACTTCCGTCAAGAGCCACATCAGCAACAGACAGGTTGTGTTCACGCATCAGTTCCTCGGCCTTCTTCATGGCAAGGGCAGCTTCGTTTTCGTTATCACTTGCAGACAGAGCAAGTAATTTCTGGAGTTTGTCGATTATTTTCTGATCTATCATGGTCTTGTCTCCTTATGAGATTGAAGAATCAAGGGCAAGACTTCCCCATAGGGGTTGTTTTGCCCCGATGGGTTGATTGGTTGTGATATTGGTTGCGTAGACTTGAGCTAAAACTGAATACCACTGTCCATAAAGGACGTTAAATTATCCCCTACGATTATGTGGTCGAGGATCTTAACATCTATGATTTTCAAGATTTCTTTCAGTTTTTTGGTCAATTCAATGTCTTGTGGTGATGGGTCA
>VMSP01000175.1 GCA_013792135.1 Desulfocapsa sp.
CATCCTTGACGAGATAGCTGTCGAGTCCCTGCGGCGTCCATTTCGCACTGTCTTTCATCAGTTGCAGCGGGGAAAGATGTTGCCACGAATGACTTGTTTGAATGGGCATCTTATTCTGGCCGTGGATGGAACCCGTTCGTATTCATCCGAGACCATATTTTCCGATCAGTGTCTGGTTAAAAAGAAACGCAATGGGGTGATCGAATATCACCAGCAGATGCTGGCAGGGGCCTTTGTCCATCCTGATCACAAGGAAGTCATTCCAGTTTGCCCGGAAATGATCCGCATGCAGGATGGAGCCACGAAAAACGACTGCGAACGCAATGCAAGTAAACGATTTCTGGCTCATTTACGCCGTGAGCATCCGCATTTAAAGATCATTATTGTCGAGGACGGTTTAAGCTCCAATGCCCCGCATATCAAGGAACTGCAATCTCACGATCTGCGCTATATCCTTGGAGCGAAGCCGGCCGACCATACCTTCCTCTTTGATTGTGTTGATGAAAAGGATATGCAGGGTCAGGTAGAACATTTTATTGTTGATGATCCGAAAGATCAAAATAAAAAGCACCGGTTCCGTTTTATCAATGATGTTCCATTGAACAAGGCCAGTCAGGATGATTTACGGGTCAATTTTCTGGAGTATCAGGAGATCATCTATAATGAAGAAGGCCCTCGAATCAGCAAACGATTCAGTTGGGTAACGGACATGTTAATCACCAGGGAAAACGCCTGGGAAATAATGCGTTGTGGCCGTTCTCGTTGGCGTATTGAAAATGAGACCTTTAATACACTGAAAAATCAGGGATACAATCTTGAGCACAATTACGGATTGGGGAAAAAACATCTGAGCAGTGTCTTTACCACCATGATGATGCTGGCTTTTCTGGTGGATCAGGTCCAACAGATGTGTTGTCCGCTCTACCAGGCGGCCAGAGCGAAAATGGGGTGCAAGAGATTATTATGGGAAAGAATTCGTAATTATTTTCACAGATATATTGCGCCATCCATGACGGTAATTTTGCACTTAATCGTAAATGGCGCTGAAAAGCAGATGATTCCTGATGCATTTACATAGATCAAGATGAATGGTCAGATTGTCAAAGATCGGGATCCTGTCAGTATCATTCAGCAGGACGAATAGGATAGCTTTATCCTGAATACAAGGTTTTTTCTCTTTTTTGCTCCACCAGCAACATGAGTGGCCGTGAAAAGGCTTGCACAGGTCACTTCATACAGAAACAGAGGTTTACTATACAGTTTTTGAAGATATGATCTTCCCATATCGGGAATAGCTGA
>VMSP01000077.1 GCA_013792135.1 Desulfocapsa sp.
AAGAGCTTGGCTTTATGAATATACGGTTGCAAACATGGTTTCCCTATCATATTCAAGTCTGCCTGAACGGTCGGGAATGGTTGCGCCGAAGCCTTGAAAAAAATGAGATACCATTTGTGGCCAAGGGAAATAAATTTCTCCATATAGCAGATTACAAACAGGCTCAGCGCTTGATGGACGAACAGCTTGACGCCCGTTTTATCGAATTACTCAATGGGTTTTTGCCCTCTGTCTTTCCTGTGCTGCCGGATATTCTCGGGCCTTATCTGACTTATTACTGGACGTTATGGCAAAGCGAATGGGCAACGGATCTCATCTTTGAGTCACCGGACAAGTTGAATCCCATCATGGCTTCTCTGTTGCGTCACGCCCATATGATTGGAACCAGTTCTCGTGTATTACGATATCTTGATCGTCCTTTAACAAAAGCGGACAAACCTTATGCACGCTCAAGTGATGATGTCATTACAAGAGTCAGTGAGTTCAATGATGGAATGCGCATCCGCCATTGGGCTGACAAAAATTCGGTCAAACTCTATAATGAACAGAACGTGTTACGTATTGAAACAACAATAAATGATCCCGGTAAATTTAAAGTATTCCGCCACAAGCAGGGGCAATCCTCAGACGAACCGAAACAGCGGTTACCACTGCGTAAAGGCGTAATGGATATTCCTCTGCGAGCAGCAATTTCTCAAGATATCAATAATCGTTTCTCTGATGATCTTGCCACCCTGCATGATAAATTACCAGCGGGCAAATGCATTGAGGAAATAAATCATCATGTCGTAAAAAAAGATCGTCGGTTTCGTGCTCTGGATCCTACAGGCAAAGATCTGGAGTTGCTTCAGGCAATAAGTGATCCTGCGTATAGAATTGCAGGTCTTACCAATAAAATGTTGCGCCAGTCTTTGACTGATAGCAGTTCCAGAACCAGGCGAACCGAGAAACAGGTATCAGGCAAAATTAGCCGTCACTTACAGCTCCTGCGAGCCCATGGTCTCCTTCGTAAAATTCCAAGACAAAACAGATACCAGGTAACACTTAAAGGAGTCCGGTTGATAAACATAGTGAATGCATTTTGGGCTGCATCTACTGAAGATTTAATGAAAATTGCC
>VMSP01000144.1 GCA_013792135.1 Desulfocapsa sp.
ATGATGGTGTGTGTCATTGCAAGAGCGAGGCCCAGGCGGAACGGCTGAAGCAGGAGCTGAACGCCCGGATGAAGGAAGTTGGTTTGGAACTTCATCCTGAGAAGACAAAGATTGTCTACTGTAAGGATGACGACCGACCAGGTGAGTATTCCCAGACCAGTTTTGATTTTCTGGGATACACCTTTCCGCCCCGGAGATCGAAGAACCGCAGGGGTAAATACTTCATTAACTTCTGGCCGGCGATCAGCAACAAGGCTGCCAAGGTCATCCGGAAAACCTCGCGAGGCTGGAACTGGCCTTTGCGGAGCGACAAGCAGCTGGAGGATCTGGCTCGGATGTTCAATCCGATCATCCAAGGTTGGATCAACTACTATGGTTGCTATTACAAATCCGCCCTGTACCCGACCCTGAAATGTCTGGATCGTCGCCTTGTCATGTGGGCGACGCGGAAATACAAACGCCTACGGAATCACCAGAGACGAGGAGCACAGTGGTTGAATTGTATTGCACAAAAACAACCAACTTTGTTTGCTCACTGGAGATTGCTGTATGCATTGGCTGGACAATAGGAGCCGGATGAGCGGAGACGTTCACGTCCGGTTCTGTGAGAGCCCGAGGGGGAAGCTCCCTCGGGCTACTCGACTTGTTATCTGTTGTCAAGGCCAGGCCCACAAGGCAATGGCCGCGATGCGCGGCATAATGGATATTCTGAAATTGACGGTGAATGAAGAAAAGACTCACCTGTGCCATATACCGCAAGAGCGGTTTGATTTTCTTGGATACACCTTTGGGCGATGCTACAAACGCGATAGTGGCCGGGCCTATATTGGCACGAAGCCGTCGAAGAAGAGCGTCAAGCGGATGGTGGACAGTATCACCAAGGAGACTGACCGCCGCTGTACCGCGTTAGATGCCGAAAAGGTTGTGGGCGGACTGAACCGGAAACTGAACGGCTGGGCGAATTACTTTTGCCTTGGGCCGGTCAGTCCGGCGTATCGGGCCATCAACACCCATGTGACTCGTCGGCTCCGCCGGTGGCTGTGCAAGAAACATAAGGTTCGGGGCACGGGGTGGTCACGATACCCCGATCAGTAACTCCATGAACAGATGGGGCTGGTCTGTCTGCCGCAAAGAACCCGCAGCTTTCCGTGGGCGAAAGTGTGAAATCTTGTCCGAGAGCCGGATGCGGGAGATCCGCCTGTCCGGTTCGATGAGGGGGATGTGGAAACGGGGCGATTGTTGATTACATTACTACC
>VMSP01000168.1 GCA_013792135.1 Desulfocapsa sp.
CGGGGCCAAAAGTGGAATGATCGAAGGGGTGATGTTGGCATTGCTTTTGCCGGTCGTCGATTTTTATTTACTGCCTTTCATCCTTAAATCTCCAGGACTGTTCTTAAAAATCATGTTTGGGTTCATCCCTTATATGCCAGTTGTTAATGATCGGCCTAATAGAGCCACCTTGTGATCGCCTTAATGGAGCCACCCCGGAGATCGTGATCGCCCCAATAGAGCCACATCGTGATCGGCCTAATGGAGCCACCCTGCGATCGCCTTAAAGGAGCCACTAAAAAAACAAACTGGGTCTCGGACTTTTCCTACTAACTGGTGTAGCCTCCCTGATTTTTTCTTTCATTCAGGGGGGAGCGCCAAATGGCCAACAGGAGGTTCGAGATGTATGAGTTTCACCAAATTCTTTCACGTATGCGATTGGGGGCTTCTGACCGCCAACTCGCCAAAGCCGGAATCATTGGTCGGGTCAAGGCCGGAGAAATCCGCAGCATTGCCCAAAGCCATGACTGGCTGAATCCGCACAATCCTCTCCCCGACGACAGTGTCTTGGCGGTTGCTTTTCAGTGCCGAAACAGTCTTCCTCAGCAAGAGTCCCTAGCCAAACCTTATGAGGATCAACTGCGAGCTTGGCAGGCGGAAGGCATCCAGGCAACCACCATTCACCAGGCCCTGGTCCGCAATTATCAATTCCAAGGAAGCTACTCTTCCGTTCGCCGACTGCTGCAGAAGCTTGCCGGGAATGCCCCGCAAGCCACGGTGATGCTCGACTTCGATCCTGGCGATACGGCGCAGGTCGATTTCGGTTCCGGGCCCAAGCTCATCGATACAACAACCGGCGAGCAGTATTCCACCTGGTTCTTTGTGATGACTCTGGCTTTTAGCCGGCATCAATACGTGGAAATGGTCAAAGACCAGAAGATCGCCACCTGGCTGGGATGCCACCGTCGGGCCTTCGAGTT
Organism: Desulfocapsa sp.; assembly: GCA_013792135.1. Lineage (GTDB taxonomy): Bacteria > Desulfobacterota > Desulfobulbia > Desulfobulbales > Desulfocapsaceae > UBA2270. The sequence goes on from VMSP01000168.1 coordinate 960, forward strand.
CTTTGCCGGGGTTCCGGCCAAGGTAATGATCGATAACCTGAAAGCTGCTATTACAAAGGCCTGCTGGCATGACCCAGTGGTGCAGCGTTCCTACGCCGAGTGCGCGGAAGGCTACGGCTTTTTGATCTCTCCCTGTCCCCCCAGAGACCCCAAGAAAAAAGGCCGGGTCGAGGCCGGGGTGAAATATGTCAAACGCAACTTCATGCCCCTGCGGGAGTTCAGGAGTCTTGCCGATGCCAACCGTCAACTCAAGGAGTGGATCCTTGAAACGGCTGGAACCAGGATCCACGGCACTACCAAACAGCAACCACTGACCCTCTTTGCAGACTTCGAGAAATCATCCCTCAAGCCCCTGCCTGATGTCCCGCCGGAACTGGCCTTCTGGGCCAAACACAAGCTGCATGGCAATTGCCATCTCCAGTTTGAGAAAGCCTTTTACTCGGCGCCATTTCGGCTGGTGCATACCGAGCTCTGGGTCAGGGCTTCCGAGACCACGGTCAAGATATTCAGGAACTATGAGTTGCAGGCCATCCATCCCCGACTTCATAAACCAGGCGCCAAGTCGACCATTCAGGATCATCTGCCGCCCGAGGCCGTTGCCTATCTCATGCACGACCCTCAGTGGTGTCTGAAACAGGCGGAAGCCATCGGCCCTTGTTGCACATCTCTGATCAAGCAGCTCTTTGCCCATCGGGTGCTCGACAACCTGCGCGCCGCCCAAGGTGTCGTCGGCTTTGCCAAATCGTTTGGGGCACAGCGACTGGAGGCCGCCTGCGAACGAGCCATCTTGTACGATAACCCCAGATATCAGACCATCAAAACCATCTTGGCCAAAGGGCTTGATCTACTGCAAGCCGATCCGCCAATCGCCGCCCTGTCTGCCGCCTATACCGGCTCAGGCCGCTTCTGTCGCCCCCAACAAACCAACATTATTCAATAAATTACGGAGACCCCAATGAATCCAATTCCAGAACTGATCCCCATGCTCAAACAACTGCGACTCTCAGGAATACTCGACTCCCTTGAAGTCAGAAATCGTCAGGCCATCGAAGAAAAATTCGCCTACACCGACTTCCTGGCCATGCTTATCCAGGACGAGGTGGCCAGACGTACCCAGAGAAAACTGACCATGGCCGTGCGCCGTGCCAATTTCCGTAACCATAAGACCATGGAAGAATTTGATTTCTCCTTCAACCCAAAGATCAATCGCGCCCAAGTGTTGGATCTGGCGACTTGCAGGTTTATGGAAGAAAAGGCCTGCATCTTAATCGCCGGGCCATGCGGCACAGGCAAAAGCCATCTGGCACAGGCCCTTGGTCACTGTGCCATCCGTATTGGCTATAACGTCTTGTTTCTCACACAGACAAAAATGTTTGGACAACTCAACGCCGCCCGTGCCACCAACTCCTATGATCGGCGCCTGGCGGCCTTAGCCAAAGTAGATTTACTGATCATCGATGACTTCGGACTGAAACCACTGCGCTCGCCCCAGGACGAGGACTTCCACGACCTGATCGCCGAACGTTACGAAAGAAAAGGGACGATCATAACCAGCAATCTGGACCTTAGCGAATGGGGCGATGCCTTCCCCAACAAACTGCTCGGCGCTGCCACCATCGATAGAATTCGTCACGGCGCCTACAACGTCATTCTCGACGGCAAGAGTTTCAGATCAGAAAAGCCGCTGGCCAGCACGTCAAAATCAACCATTGTAAAAGGAGGTAAAACAAACTAAATTTTCACCAGCCCGAGACCCAAAGTCGGCCAACCTCTGGTGGCTCCATTACGGGCGATCACAAGGTGGCTCCATTAGGGCGATCATTGACACCAGTCATCATCAACACCTTTTTATGTGCTTATGTAGGTCGCTATTATGTGGGCAACATTACCAGAAAGGCCATCAATTCCCTATTTTCAGGCAGGATGATGGTACTCATTGCCAAAAGTTTCATGGTTTATGTCTTTTAC
>VMSP01000024.1 GCA_013792135.1 Desulfocapsa sp.
TAATGGCAGAGATAACCTTTTCCGAGTTGGGACGATCGCTTTTGTCTCAGGATCCAAGCGTCCAATGCAAATACGCTTTGCCCGAGACTGCTGTTTGTCTTTATCCCAATAAGATTTCGACTCGTAAGCGTAGATTATCCCAGTCTTTTTGTTGGTTTGGTACACAATCGCTGCCATGGTCACTCCTCCTTTCCTCGTTACAATATACCAAAATTAACGAGGAAAATGCAAGAAGATTTGTGGCCTAATGCAATATTTTTAACATGTTACCCCTGTTCATCGTTACATATGATCGGGAATTCAGGAAACAAATGATAGACCTTGAGACCACGATCATTCACCGTGTCGAAAAACGTTGAGCGTTTGATTCCATTAGCGGGAGCAATGAATTTCCTGGCATAATCGTCCTCCTGCAGGGCCTGGATCAGGTCTCTGCCGGAAGAAAACTCCTGCAGGTGAAAATAAGTTAAAATGTTGATTAATTCTTCGGTGTTCATTGCCAGTTGTTTGTTGGATCTTGATAATAATGGTGGTGTTTTTGTAAGTATGTCCTCTATTGGAATAAGTAATTGTTTCTGTGCTGGTACGAAATGCCATCGAGAGTGAATTTTGACGTCTTTCATTGTAACTCCATGAAATAGTTTATATATTTCAATAATCTTTGCGGCGTCTTTTTCAATTTGTCAAGGGCAAAATGGCCTTCTGCCTACTTTGTTTTTAGTTGTTTTTATAGTAGCATTTTCCATACCGGACAATGCTGATAAAATATTAGTTCCGGGTGGTGAATGGCATGATTATTCTGGTGTATAATCAAGTTTGTTATGATCCCGGCCGGTGAAATAATTGATCCAGGATGAGCTTCCTTGAAGAGACCAGTCCTTAGGGGGCAGGGGCGGACAATGACATAGAGCCTCTGGGTGACCGGCTGGGTTATTGTGGTAAACCTTGACCCAGAAGCAGAGTCGTTCTTGAGGATAGACCTCACAGAAACCATGTAGGGAACCACCGCAGGGGCCGTTGATCATTCTTTTGGGGCAGCCGGATTGCGGGCAGAGATAACTGGATTCAGCCAGGGTGCAGTCCCCACACATGCGACAGCGAAAGAGAAGCATCTTGATCAGCTGTTCACAAAGGGTGTAGAGGCTGCGAGCCTGCTGGTGCTGGTCGGCCCGGAGGCTGACTGCTCGGGTCAGGGGGAAAAGAAGTCCCTCCGACTGGAATGCGGAGTCATGGATCTGTTGGTTGACGCGAAAGAGGGCTGATGGTGAATGGGGCGTTTCATTCTGTTGTCCAGATTTGGGAAAGAGATACCAAGTGGATGGAGTGGGGAAATGCACCTCTTGCTGCATTTCCTGCAGGTTGGCGGTTTCTGCGTAGTGTCCTGCCTGATCCAGAAGAAAAGCGATCTTGTCGAAATCAAGATTATTGCCGCCAAGATGAACCCCGGCGTAGCCCATGTGCTTGAGAACGGTCACCATTCTGGCCCCCCTCAGCAGTCGGGCCTCTTCCCCTTTGTCCTGATTGACCGCTTCTTCTCGCATGCGCTGCAGCAGAGATTCGGGAAAGAGAACGCCAGGGACCTGGCCCCGGCACATGATCTCGGCAACCTTCAGGCTGGGGATAAAGACGCTGGCAATGAGGGGGGGGGTAATTGTATTCTGGTGACAGAAGGATAATAACTCCTGATACTTATCCATGTCAAAGCCAAGCTGGCTGATGACAAAATGGGCACCTGCGGAGACCTTGGTGAATAGCTTGGCATATTGGAATAGCTGTTCAGCTTCGGTGGTCTTAAAGGGGGAGACCACGCAGCCGGCCAGAAAATCCATGGATGGCAGCGGCATAACGCCTCCTGGTGCTCCTCTTTCCAGCGGAAGGGTTTGTCGCAACCGGTCAATGAGGGTCAGGAGTTGGGGGGAGTCGAGGTCAAAAACCGGCATGGCCTGGCCGTGGAAACCGTAACGGGGATAGTCACCACCCAGTACCAGCAGGTTGAGAAGGCCGTGTCGGTGGCATTCGAAGAGCTGGCTTTCAGCCATGTTCCTGTTCTTGTCCTTAAGGGAGAAATGGATCAGCGAGGCAATGCCCATGGACTGGATATCAAGCCCCAGGGATGTGGGGGCGAGTGCGGGATGGCCTCCGGGATTGTCGGTGATTGACAGGGCCTTGATTCGGCCATCTTTTTTTGCTTCTTCAGCAAATTTGAGAATGCCTTCCAGCTTTTTTCCACCTGAGCCACGGCCTGGTACCAATTCAAAGGTGATGGTGAATTCTTCGTTTTTGAAGAGGGAGGTCCTGAAGGTATCAGTCGTTTGTAAGGAGGGCATTGGGTTGATCACGTTAAAGGGTATGAAATGGGGTGCAGGGCCTTTTTTCTCCTTGCACGTCTACTGAAACTATAGGTACTATTGTACGCATGACTCAGAAAAATGAAAGTGAAAACGTACTGGCGCTTGTTCCCTTGCTCCATGATTCCGGTCTTCTTACCAGCCGGGAGGCTGCTGCTCCTCTGGCATCCCTTGTGGTGCAGAGGTTGGCAGGTGACGGCTCAAACCGGCAATTCTGGCGGGTCGGACGCAAGGATGGTGAGAAGATTTGTCTGGCTGTGGCCCCTGCCGGCAGGACAGATCTGGATATGCTGGAAGCCAGATCGGCCCGGTTGATCGGCGTCCATCTCCATGATCGTGGTGTCCGGGTTCCAGCCCAATATGGCTGGGATGAGGAACAGGGACTGCTGTTGTTTGAGGATCTCGGGGATGTGAAGCTCCATGACCTGGTGGAGCAGAGTCGCAATCAGTCTGGGGAACTGGATCTGCATGCCCTCCGCTCCTGGTATATTCAGGCCGTCCAGCAGCTGGCCTGGATGCAGATTCACGGTGCCGTTGGGTTTAACTGCGACTGGTGCTGGGATACCAAGGAATATGATCGTCCCTTGATGCTGGGCCGGGAATCCGGTTATTTCCTGCGGGCATTCTGGCAGGAGCTACTGGGACAGGAGCTGGTTCCGGGAATTGAGGAAGAGTTCGAATGGGTCGCAACTGCAGCCTCTCAGGCTCCAGTCACTTTCTTTCTGCACCGGGATTTTCAGTCGAGGAACATCATGGCGCAGAACGGTCAGCTGTGCTTTATCGATTTTCAGGGGGGAAGGATGGGGCCTCTGGGCTATGATCTGGCCTCACTGCTTATTGACCCCTACACCGCCCTGCCAGCCTCGTTGCAGGAAGAGCTCCTCGTGGTGTATCTTGATGCCGTGATGGCTCTGCATCCTGTAGACGCCCGGCTGTTCCGACAGGAATATTGTTTTCTTGCCCTGCAGCGGAATCTGCAGATTATCGGCGCCTTCTCATTTCTGAGCAGGGTGCGGGGCAAGGCTTTTTTCGCCAGTTTTATCGTGCCATCCCTGGTCTCCTTGGCTGAGCGTTTACGAGATCAGGAACTGCGTGACCTGCGGGTACTCCCGTGCATGGTGACCCAGGCCCTGAAGCTTTTTCAGCAGGGGGTGTAATGGAATTCAGGGTGTAGTTTTTAAACGTGTAATCTGACATGATTTGGTAAAGAGATCAGAGCTAATCTGACAGCTTGTTCAGTACATATAATCAGGAAGAAGCTTAACTTGCATTTTTCCTTAAGTGGGTATGCAGTTATATATAGCGACATAAATAATTGATGATTGTGTTGGTTAGTGCTATTCTTCCATCATGAAAGCACTCACTATAACAGAACCGGAAACTATGGCGCACGCGCTTCAAGATGAAATCCGTCGATCCAACGAGGCGCGCTATGATCACCGACTCCATGCTGTACTTCTTGTTGCCCAAGGGGTCAAATGCCCTGAGGTTGGAAAGCTCCTTGGCGACTCAACCAGAATAGTCCAGTATTGGGTTAATCAGTTTGAACGCGAAGGCTTTGCTGGGCTTGCCGATGCTGATCACCCTGGTCGCCCTCCAAGGCTGGGAGAACAGCACATGGAGACTATCGGCAAAGCTCTTCGAAAAACTCCTGCTGATTTTGGTCTCAGCACAAATATGTGGGACGGAAAAACACTGTCAGCATTCATCAAAGTGCAATTTAATATTGACCTCGGGGTGCGGCAGAGCCAAAGACTTTTTCGTCAACTCGGTTTTCGCTTAAGGGAACCCCGTCCAATAATTGCAAGGGCTGACCCCGAGAAACAAGCTGAGCATAAAAAAAATTTCAACGAATTGTAGCCGATTCGAAAATCGACCTATGGGCTATTGATGACGTTCATTTCCAACAACACGGCTCTCGTTGTCGTATGTGGATTTCTCCCGAGGAAAAAGATCCTGTGCTGAAGCATGAGCCTACACGCAACAAGATTGGTTATTTCGGAGCAATCCGCCTTCGAGATGGAAAATTTATCTATCGCCGGGAGACAGAGAAATTCAATGCAGAAACGTTTATAAAATTTCTCAAACAACTCAGAAAGGCAAGTTGCCATTCCGGGAAAACAGTGGTCAGCATTTCTGACAATGCTCGCTATCATCATGCTAAGCTGCATAAGGAATATCGCGAAGGCTGCAATGATCGTTTCAGGCTGGACTTTCTGCCGCCTTATAACCCTGACCTCAACCCAATAGAACGAGTCTGGAAATTGACTCGCCGGTGTTGCATCCACAACACATGCTTCCCTTCATTGAAGAATGTGTTGTCCGCCGTTGAAGAAAAATTCAACGAGTGGCATAAGGGAAGTCAGATATTAAAGAAACTATGCGCAATAAATTAAGTCGCTATGTGTAGCTCAGCTCAATCATGCTTAACGTGCTGTATTTACGACACTTAATGGCGCAGGCAAAAAGCTAATGATTTTCAAAGTTTTCACATAATTTCAAATGGTTACATTCACTCTGGTTGAGCAAACTGCATACCCAATTTTCCTTATATGGTTAAGATTGCCAATGGCTCCTTTTTAAAAATTTTCCAGAAATACTTGTAAAAAAAATTTGACCGTGATTATAATGAATCACTATTCATTATAAATCGGGAGAAGGAGTCAGGAATAGACTGATTTTAAATACATAAACTATAAACAGGTCTCGATATGGAGCTTAAGAAAATATACCTTCATGTACCCTTGAGAAGATACTTTCGTGTACCCTTAAAAGGGAAGGCGATTCTTTCAAACAGTAGCAATCCGACGATAAGGGCCTGCACAATCGACATCAGCCAAGGAGGGGTCACTGTCAAGACCTTCTCAGAGGAGGTTTCCACCGCTGAATACCAGATCGAAATTCTCACCGAAGCGGGACAGAGAATTGAGATGTTTGCCCAGCTTGTTCGAGCCGATGATTCTATAGCCGGTTTTCAGACTCTGCAGATAGATCAGAAGAGTCAGGAGGTCATCAGGCATCTGTTTTTTGAATACCAGAAAACCACTGATTTCATTAAACAGTTGGAGGAAGAAGGAATTGTGTAGCACATTTCGAAGTGTGCTTCCAACAGTAACACATAAACGCAAGCCTCTGAGGATCTTGCAAAAGTAATAATTTCTTGAAATTCTCAATTTGCTCGAAGATTTCTTTGTAAATTCCAAAATATTTGACTCTATCTTAGAGTACAGGGTTAAAATTTAATTTTAACTTATGTGGTGCTGGTGTTAGATGCCTAACTGTTCCTCTTAATTTTGGCCCATATTCTATGGGCTGCCAATCTGTTCGCTCGGAGTGAAATCCTGTCAGGAATAAGGTTCACCCTGCAGTTGTACTTAAATGGTTAACCTTGCCATTGGCATTTTTTTACTTCTTACCCCAAATTCCTGTTAAAAATATTTAACCTGTGATTGAATAAATCAACGTTCATTTTTATGATGATGAGGGGAATTAGGAAAAACCTGAAAATCAGTTTTTGATTAACTGGTTAAGGTTGGCACTGAATATGTTGGAAAAAACACGGACGGCTCAAGAATCAAGAATAATACTAGAGAGAATCTGCCTAGCAGCAATATTGGCTTATTTTTCCTAATACACTGCTCGCAAGCCATTGGAGAAAACAACTATGCTTAATATTGGCAAGCAAGAACTGCAAGCGACATTGCAGCAACTAGACCAAGCTATTTACAACCATGAACAGTGGTCCAAGGATCTCGCCCGTTCGATAATCTGTCGATTGCCCTACGATAATCGAGATATAGCGGATGATGCCCATCATCAGTGTCGCTTCGGCCAGTGGTATTACGGTAATCGGCCTCAGGCACTTCGCGATCACCCTGCATTCGTGGCGATCGAGACTGAGCACCGCCACATGCATCAGCTTGGAGCACGGTTGCTTCTTGCCGCTGCAAACGAAGCGCTAGGGTCTCCGCGGGACTATGACAGTTTCACAAATGCTGCTGACCGCCTGCATCTGGAAGTTTATTCGCTCAAGCAGGAACTCGAGGAGTTACTCAATAATCGCGACGCATTAACAGGCGCTGAGAACCGCACCAGCATGCTCACCCGGCTGCGGGAACTACGTGAGTTGGTCAAGCGCGGCATTCAGGAATGCAGTATCGTGATCATGGACTTGGACCATTTCAAAACGGTCAACGATACCTATGGCCATCCCGCTGGCGACCAGGTGCTCGTGGCCTGGGTGAGTTACATCAAGCAACATCTGAGGCCCTACGACAGAGTGTACCGTTATGGAGGTGAGGAATTTCTACTGTCCTTTCCGAGTACCAATCTTCAGACCGTCCAGGATATCATCGAACGCATACGCAAGGGGCTTTCTGCAGTTGCAATCGGCGCGGACGAAACAAAGACGATCATGGTTACTGCATCATTCGGGATTACCATGCTCGAACCGAGCGTCAGCGTTGAGGAGTCGATCAATCGCGCGGACAGCGCATTGTATGCAGCCAAGAAGGCCGGGCGCAACCGTGGTTGCATCTGGGATCCTACTATGGCACCTATTCAGGATGGAGGAGACGCTCATCAGGACGCAATCGCCGGAGAGATCGGAGAGAAGAACTGAACTGCGAAGATTCTGACTGTGAACCTCGGATTTAATAAAATTTCTTATGTCTGAATTGGCTGCTTACATTTGAATTACCACAATTCAGAGAACCTCGAAAATCCTAATTTTTTTTTAATCTTTCCTTCAGCGGGCATCCCAATGTTTTAAATCCCTTCCTCGTTTCCCGTCTGTCTTTCGTCTTCTTCTGAGGTCTGTAGATCCTCAAAGGCCTGACGCACTTTATCCAGTTCGTGCCGGTATCCTTCGGCATCACCATATTCCAGGAACTTGCTGTAACGGCTGTGGAAACCACTTGTTCGTCTCGCGTGTTTGATCGGACACCAGTATTGTTCTGTTCTTCCCGCTATCTCATGGATATAGGCGATCAATCCGTTGAAGTAGCCGCAGTAGATACAGTTCAGTTTTTCAATACCATTGAGGTAGCTGAGGGCATGCCGGTCGATGACAATGTACCTGCTCCGTTTGACCTTGGGAATCTTGTAGATGGGAAAGCAGACGGCCTGGAACAGGGAGACAAGGAGGTCCAGGAACAGGGCAGGAAAGAGGCAGGACCAGATAAAGGGTATGGTGAGGATGTTGAGGAGTTCCGCCTCCTTCAGATAAAGGGAAATCCTGGTGGCAAAGAGTTTGTGCTGCCTTTTGATCTCTTTGTCAAAGCGTATTTTTTTGCCTTGGATCTTGTAAGAATACTCAGCCTGCTTCTTCTGGATTTCCTGGGCCAGCTCCTGCTCAAGTTTTTTAATGGTCTCGATCAGGCTTTGCAGTTTATTATTCATTGGGGTCTTATCCTAATGTCTATGAAAAGAGAGCAGAACAAAGTTTTCTGTGCTTTGTTCTGTGCTGGCTTAGTGTGGGGCACTGACAAGGTGTGTCTTGATTTTATTTGCTGATGATGGTGGCCATCACTCGGCGATTTTGCTGCCGGCCTTCTTCTGTGGCATTGGAGGCAATGGGTTGTGAAAATCCATATCCTGCGGTGCTGAGGCGGGCAGGGTTGATGTTGAACTGTTGGACCATGTACCTCTTTACACTTTCTGCCCGTTGCCGTGAAAGGGTGGTGTTGTATCTCTCTGAACCCATGTCGCAGGTATGACCTTCCAGAGTGATGGATATCTGCGGATGTTCAGCCAGAAAACTGCCGATTTCATCAAGATTGTTTTTTGCGTCCGGGCGGATGGTGTCCCGGTCAAAGTCAAATTTCACATTGAGCAGGAAGGATACCGGTGGAGGGGAGTTCTTTTCAAAGAAGACTTTTTCGATAAACTCATTTATCCCTAGGGTGCTGGCAAGCGTATTTCCGGTGGTGACAAAACCGCACTCCCCGGCCCTTGCAACTGCCGCCATGGTATTCTGACCTGCGGCGGCATCGCCAATAAGAATGGTGTAGATGCATAGTCTGTCACCATAAGCAGCCTTTAACCGGGACGCAGCCTCTTCTGGATATGTCTTGTCGGCAGAGACCTGCAGGCCATCACTGATGACTATCAACGCGATATTTCCCACAGTGTCCTTTAATGTCTCTACGCTCTTGACCAAGGGAATACTTATGGGGGTCAGGCCCTTTATCTGCACACTCTTCACTGCCTGAGCAAAAGCAGGCGGGGTGTAATCGGCCATGCCGTAAATGAGACTGTCATTTGCCAAAATATCTCTGGTCACAACAGTGTCGCCAATAATGTGCAGGCCAGCCTTGAGCTTCAGGTCGCTGATGGCTTGATTCATTCCAAGGATAATATTTCTGGACTGGTCAAATTTCTGGCTGCCGTTGTAGGTATCCCACATAGAGGATGAACCATCAAAAATAACCAGGAGATTGTCAACCTTCTGCTGGTATCCCTTACTTAGCAGTTCCTGATGATTGCTGTTGATGAAAAGACATTGTTTCTTCGGGGCACAACCACAGCTCAACCCCACGATAAAAAAGAGCAAAATAATTATTAATCGTTTCAACTTGTTGTCCATGCAGATTTGAAGGTTGGATGATATTCTACGCCATAAATAATCGATTGCGGACTATACGTTATTTTGTAAAAATAAAGCAAGGAGATAAAAAAAACGTTACGACTTGGCAGTGAGGGTGCATTGTTGGGTCTTTTGGTGTATAATAATTAAAATCTCTCTCGAAAGAGCGCCTTGCTCAGTGTCTCCTGCCTCCTGGTTGGAGAAAGTGAGATTGAGACTTATGGTATCCCATCAACGTATTGTATCCCTTGCTGGTTCATGAAAAGAATTCCGATTGTCGGATTGCATATAAAAGGAAGAAATGTCAACGCACTCTATAGTTGCCCTGGTTGGGCGTCCCAATGTGGGAAAATCAACCCTCTTTAATCGTATCACCAAATCCAGACAGGCCATTGTTGACGCGACTCCGGGTGTCACCCGTGACCGTCATTATGCGCGGGTGGTCTGGGACGAGAAGATGTTCATGCTGGTGGATACCGGAGGCATTGATGATAATCCCGAGGATCTGATGGTGGATCATATCAGGGAACAGGCCATGGCAGCCATTGAAGAGGCTGATATTATTATCTTTCTCATGGATGGTCGGCAGGGCGTCATGCCCGCAGACCTTGAGGTGGTGGATCTGTTGCGTCGCACCGATAAGACCATTTTTCATGTGGTGAACAAGATCGACAGCCCTGAACAGGAATTGAAACTACTTTCTCCTTTTTATGAGTTGGGGGTGGAGCCCTTGTGGTCGCTCTCCGGTGAGCATAGTTTCGGTTTTTATACCCTGATGGATGCCTTGAATAAAGAGCTGAAAGTGAATGAGGATGAAGTTGCTCTGCCGGAAAATACCATCAAGGTAGCCTTTTTCGGACGTCCCAACGTGGGCAAGTCGTCTATGATTAATCAGATACTTGGCCAGGAGCGGATGGTGGTCTCTGATATCTCCGGCACAACGCGAGATGCTGTGGATACCCTGCTCAGTTATGACCAGTATAATTATCTGCTCATAGATACAGCCGGCATTCGCCGGAAGGGAAAGACTACCGAAAAGCTGGAGAAGTTCAGTATCCTGAAAGGACTCTCCTCCATGGAGAAATGTGATATTGCCGTGGTCCTGATTGATGCCGGTGAAGGGATTACTGAGCAGGATACCACGGTGATCGGCTACACCCAGGATCAGGGACGGGGGCTTATTATCCTGGTGAATAAGTGGGATCTGATTCAGGATGATAAAAAGAAACAGGAACATCTGTGGTCGGAGATAGCACGGGCCTTGCCCTTTGTCGGATTTGCCCCTATTCTCCATGTCTCGGCGCTCACCGGCTATGGGATTAAAAGGCTTTTTCCGACGATCGGGGCAGTGTATAAACAGTTTACGGCTAAATTCCCCACGTCAGCTCTGAACCAGTTGCTTCAGGATGCCGTGGTGGCCCATAGTCCGCCCATTTATAAGAATAAGCGGCTCAAGTTTTATTTTACCTCACAGATTGGAACCAAACCGCCGCAATTTGTGATCATGAGTAACAGCTCCAAGGGGGTCCATTTTTCCTATCAGCGTTATCTGACGAACCGTTTTCGGGATGGGCTGGGTTTGGACAAGGTGCCTGTGCAGATAGTGATTCGTGATAAGAATAGGGATAGAGAGGAGAAGAAGTAGGTCTGTTTTTGTCTCAGAGAAGAAAACAGAGGGAACTCAAAAACAATTCAAAGGAGGAACAATTATGGGTAAGGAACAGAATACCAAGAAAGAAGTGAAGAAAGAACCCGCGAAGAGCATGAAGGAAAAAAAAGCGGCCAAGAAGGCGAAGAAAGAAGATAAGAAGGGGCAGATGCCATAACAGTATGAATAATCAGCAACCGAATAATCCTTTGCATGGTGTCACTCTTGAGATGATTATTACCCGTCTGCTGGAGAAGTATGGCTGGGAAAAAATGGGCAGGAAGATCAAGGTGAAATGTTTTGTCTGTGAGCCAAGCATCCAGTCCAGTCTGGTGTTTCTGCGAAAAACGCCATGGGCCAGGAAAAAGGTTGAGGATTGGTATATCCGTAATTTTGTCAAGGAGTGGAAGGAGGTTCAGAAATAGATTCATTGAGTTCTGAACCTCCTGATATCTTTGCCTGCATCAGCCGCATGATAGGTGTGCCCATACAAAGGCCATAGCCAGAAAGGAACCGGCCAGACCCCACCAGAAATCCCCCCAGCTCCAGTGGCCCTTGCTCCACAGGTCCAATCCCTCTTTTAACACCGTCACCACAATCCCGGCACAGAACAACGGCGTCCAGTAGATGCCGGCCATGGTCAGGAAAAATCCCCAGAAAAAATGGACCTGCAGGTCAAGCCTGAAGAGGTCCATGATCATATTTCCATAGCGCTGATATCTTGCCAGGATAAACCCGGAAGGCTTATTGACAGGCAAACTATTACCCCCTGGCTTGGGCCATGGCCTTCTGAAAAGGCTCAGCTGAGCGTTTGATCACGTCATCAGAGATGCAGAAGGCGAGGCGGAAATAACCCGGAGCGCCGAATCCGCATCCCGGGACCGCCAGGATCTTGTGCTCCTGGAGGATGGCGCAGAAGGCCACATCGTCGGCGATGGGTGACTTGGGGAAGATATAAAAAGCACCTTTGGGGGGTACAAAATCATACCCTGCCTCAGTGAGGATTGTGCAGAACAATTCGCGTCTGCGGGTGTAGATTGAGCTGTCAACGCTCACATCCTGAAGCTTGGCCACCACTCGCTGCATGAGGGCGGGGGCATTAACAAAACCGAGGATGCGGTTGGCAAGCGTAAGGGCGCCAAGCAGGACAGCCTTCTCCTCTATCTCCGGATGGACAGCCAGATAGCCGATGCGTTCACCCGGCAGGGAAAGGTCCTTGGAGTAGGAAGAAAGGACAATACTGTTGTGGGTGGCTTGGAAGACGCTACCAACTTCGTGATTGTCAAAGACGATCTTGCGGTAAGGCTCGTCGGCAATGAGGTAGATGGTGGTCCCAAATCTTTTTCCTGTCTCGTCCAGCAGTTTCCCAAGAGCGTTGAGAGACTCCTGTGAGTAGATCTGGCCGGTGGGGTTGTTGGGAGAATTGATAAGAATGGCTTTGGTTTTATCGGTGAGGGCCGCTGCAATGGCAGCAAGGTCAAGGTTGAATTCCAGGTCGGTTGCCACGATCTTGCTGACTCCTCCATGGTTATCCACATAGAAGTTGTATTCGACAAAATAGGGGGCCAGCAGGATGACCTCATCACCTGGGTTGAGCAGTGATTTCATGACGATATTTATGGCGCCGGCCGCTCCACAGGTCATCAGCATGTCATTGCCTTGGACCGTGATGTCTTGTTCGAGCGACATTCTGGCGGCTAAATTCTCACGAACCCAGAGGTAGCCTCCATTGGGCATATAGGCGTGGACGCCGGGTGACTGGTCGGCTGCAAGTTCCTTGATCACGGTGGTAAATTCAGGAGGCGGCGGAACATCGGGATTGCCCAGACTGAAATCAAAGACATTCTCTGCCCCGAACTGGGCCTTCATCTTGGCCCCTTCCTCAAACATCTTGCGAATCCAGGATGACTTTTCGGCAAAAGTACGCATTTTATTGGAAATAGACATGATTCTCCTTTATCTCTTGCTTCGTTTATCGTTTTTTGAAATATTCGTAGGCCACATTAATCTCTTTCATCTTCTCTTCTGCAACTCTGCGGAACTCTTCACCCAGGTGCACCACCTTGTCAGGATGATATTTCATGCTCAGGGTTCGATAGGCCTTTTTGATTGTCTCCATGTCAGCCCCTGGTTCCAGACCGAGCACTGCATAATAGTGGGCCGATGAATCCCGAGTGGTCGTACCGGGATGCTGCCGCCGGTACATGTATTTTGCCTCAATGGTCCGCTGGTCATAAGCAGTGATCTGCAGATAGACGGCAATATTGCGTGCTATCGTAAGCTCTGCTTCCGGAACTTCACTCTTGGTGTAGAGGATCTGGTAGACCAACTCCAGCAGGATAAGTCTTGGTTCATAGGCAAAAGTGGTTCTGAATTCCTGGAGTAGGGATTCCAGGGACTGGGTGGAGGCAACGGCCTCTTTGATCATATCCTTGACCCAGAACATCTGGTCCTGAGAGTAACGGAGGTTATACTGGAAAAAGCGCTGAATAGTGGAGATCTCTTCCTTGGTGATTTTACCGTCGATCTTGGCAATATTGATCAGGACCTGGATCAGCAGCCAGACAAACCGGTTGTGGCTTTCACTCTGAGATGCTTCATAAGTGGAAACCTTTTTCTGTACCCAATAGGTGAAACCCCAGAAGATGGCAATAAAGATAAGTACACCTGCCATCCCGGAAAAGATGAGGGCGCCGACAAAATTAAGCAGAGCAGGGGCGCCGCCGGTGATCAGGATAATGAGGGCCAGGAGCAGTAGACAGCCGCCGCATCCAGGTTGTTTATGTTGTTGATAAGGCATCGGGATATTGATTTAAGGTGATTTGTGGGGAAAGGCGGTTATCTGCCTTCTTTTTCTTGAAACAGCGCTTCGACAAATTCATTGGGGTCAAAGTCACGCAGGTCTTCGAGCTGTTCGCCAATGCCGATAAAGCGGATGGGGATCTTCAGCTCACGGCAGATATTGACTACAATCCCACCCTTGGCTGTGCCGTCCAGTTTGGTTAGAGTCAGGCCGGTGATGTCAACCGTAGCGTTAAAAAGTTTTGCCTGCGAGATGGCATTCTGGCCGGTGGTGGCGTCAAGGATCAGCATGACCTCATGGGGCGCGTCTGCTATTTTTTTGCCTATAACCCGTTTGATCTTCTTCAACTCTTCCATCAGGTTTACTTGGGTGTGAAGACGTCCTGCCGTGTCAACAATGACTACATCATAGTTTTTGGCCAGGGCTATGTCCATAGCATCATAGACTACAGAGGAAGGGTCCGCACCTTCATGCTGAGAGACAACCTGCACATTGTTGCGTTCACCCCATATCTTTAACTGGGCGACTGCCGCCGCCCGGAAGGTGTCTGCTGCCACCAAGAGTACGGATTGTCCGGCATTGGTGAATTTGTGGGTGATTTTGCCGATGGTTGTGGTCTTGCCGACTCCATTGACCCCAACCACCATGATGATAAAAGGACCTTTGTCCGGCATGACCAGTTCAGCAGGTCGGTCTGATTCCGTGATAAAGGAACGGATTTTCTCTTTAAGCACTTTTTTGAGCGTCTGCGGGTCAGAAAGTTCCTTGCGCTTGAGCTTGCGCCGGGCCTCGTCCAGAAGTTCCTGGACAGTATTGATCCCCAGATCGGCGGTGATCAGGATTTCTTCCAGGTCATCGAGGAGTTCCTTATCGATTTCTTTTTTACCAAGAAAAAGAGTGTCAATGCGATATACCAGGGATTCTTTGGTCTTGGTCAATCGTTCCGAGAGTCGCTGGAACATGGAGCTGCTTTTTTTGCCGGGGCTGGCCTCTTTTTTCGGAAGATCAGAGAAAGACGATGTCTGTGGCAGGGGTTCGATGGATGCAGGCGGTTCCTGAGTATCTTCCAAAATTAAGGGAGGGGGCTCAAGGGAAATATCACCTGTAAGCGAAGGTTCGGCTTGGTCTGGCTCTGTCTGATCGAGGTGCTCCTGATCTGGAGCTGGAATCTGTTCTTCTTTTTTACCAAATTTTTTCTTGAACCAGCCGAGCATACGAAAGTCCTTTAAGACGTTTAAATGTCTTTATTGAGATGTCACTTTTTTGTGATCATGGATTACAGTTTAAAAAAAATATATTACGGTCAGGAAAGGAAGAAAGCAACAAAAACAGTATTCTTAGGATATCTGACAGGGTATTTTTCAGGATTTTATTTGCATTTACAGATATCAGGATTACTGTACGAAGAATTGCAGTCACACTGTTCCGGGATGAGCCGGTTGGCTTACCTTTACTTGTGATCCATAGCAATAAACATTATTTCTTAAAAGTAAACGTTTGCTTTTTATCTCAATATTACAAGGGGAAGTACTATGTCGAGTTCGTGTGGATCAAGCAGTTCCTGCTCAAGCAGCAGTTGTAGTAGTCAGGAATCACAGCAGGCCAAAATGGCTCAGCAGGAGAATGCCATTACCCGGTCACTGGGGAAAATTAAACACAAGATTCTGGTCATGAGCGGCAAGGGCGGGGTTGGTAAATCCACAGTCTCTGTCAATCTGGCCTTGGGATTGGCGAAAAGAGGCCATCAGGTGGGGTTGATGGATGTGGATCTTCATGGCCCGGATGTTATCCGGATGTTGAACATGAAGGGGAGTATGGAGCCACCCGCGACTCCTGATGCCTTGGTGCCACCGTTGAAGTACAATGATAATCTGAAGGTCGTTTCCCTCGAATATATGATGAAGGACAGGGACGAGGCCATTATCTGGCGCGGCCCTCTGAAGATCCAGGCTATCCGTCAGTTTGTTGCCGATATGGATTGGGGCGAGCTTGATTACCTGATTATTGATGCCCCTCCGGGAACCGGTGATGAGCCTCTGTCCGTGGCTCAGACCATTCCCAATGTCACGGCCATTGTCGTAACCACTCCTCAGAAGGTTGCCCTGGCCGATGTGCGAAAGTCCATCAATTTCTGCAAGACAGTGGAGATGGAGATTACCGGTGTAATTGAGAATATGTCCGGTTTTGTCTGCCCCCATTGTAATCAGACTGTTGATATCTTTAAAACCGGCGGCGGTGAAGAGTTGGCCCGTGATTTTGATCTGCCGTTCCTGGGCCGGGTTCCCATGGATCCGAAGGTGGTTATTGCCGGTGATGATGGAGTGCCATATCTTTCATC
This sequence comes from Desulfocapsa sp., assembly GCA_013792135.1. Taxonomy (GTDB): domain Bacteria; phylum Desulfobacterota; class Desulfobulbia; order Desulfobulbales; family Desulfocapsaceae; genus UBA2270. The sequence goes on from VMSP01000024.1 coordinate 15,724, forward strand.
CGATGCTGTCAGTCCGGCCACCAAGGCTTTTGACGCAGTGGTGACCGCTGTGGAAAACCGTCTGCCTCCTTTGGCTGCAGCAAAACCTGCACTGAACATGGCGGCTGCCACCAGCAGTTGTGGATGTGGTGGCGGTGGGTGCAATCCTGCCAAATGTGATTGCTGATCAAAGAGTGACTTGGAAGTAGGAAGTGGTGAATAGTAAAAAGAGAACAGGAAGAGTGGAGTGTCAAACCTTTTTTCTGTTCTCTTTTTTTTTGTGAATTATTTCTAATATATAACTGATATGTTTATTAAACAACTGACTGTTGGGGAAATGGGTGTCTGCTGTTACATTGTCGGCTGCGTAAAGACCGGTAAGTGTGCGGTGATTGATCCCGGCGGTGATGAAGAACAGATTCTCTCTGAGGTGAAGCGAGCGAATCTTACCATTGACTATATTATTGCCACCCATGGACACCCCGATCATGTCTGCGGCAACAGGCGGCTCAAGGAGGCCAGTGGTGCGCCCATTGTCATGCATGAGGCGGATGCGGTATTTTTTGCCCGGCCGGAGGTGGTGAAATATTTTTCCATGCTCGGGCTTGAAGCCTCGCCTCCTGTTGATATCCAGGTTCTGGGCGGTGACGTGATTACCATTGGTGAGGAAAAACTGCAGGTGATTCATACCCCGGGACATACCCCCGGTGGTATCTGTCTGTACAATGCACCGGATCTTTTTACCGGTGATTCCCTCTTTGTTGGTGGTCTTGGCCGTACTGATTTCCCTGGTGGTTCCCATGGAGAGTTGATTGAAGCGATTACCACCAAATTACTGACTTTGCCGCCGGAGACTGTGGTCTGGCCGGGACATGGTTATGGTGGTAATCGCTCCACCATCGCTGAAGAAAAAAGATCGAATCCTTATATCCGTTAAGGGCAGAAAATCAGGGGGGTTAATCTTTGATTTCCTGGTGTCCTCTCGCTTAGCCGGCCACCCATGGCTCTTATTTTCTATCCTCTGACTTTCTGATACTCATGCGTGAAATTGTTCTCGGCACCGCCGGCCATGTTGATCATGGCAAGACCAGCCTGATCAGGGCCCTGACCGGTATTGAAACAGACCGGCTCAAGGAAGAAAAAAAACGTGGAATCACCATTGAGCTGGGTTTTGCCTATCTGGATCTGCCTTGTGGTCATCGCCTGGGGATTGTCGATGTGCCCGGTCATGAAAAGTTTGTCAAGAATATGGTTTCCGGGGTCATGGGAATGGATCTGGTGGCTTTTATCGTGGCGGCTGATGAGGGGATCATGCCCCAGACCAGGGAACATTTTGAAATCTGTCGTCTGCTTGGGGTGAAAGAAGGCATTATCGTTATCACCAAGAAAGATATGGTGGAAGCAGAGTGGCTGGATATGGTGGAAGAGGAGGTGCGTGATTTCTGTGTAGGGAGCTTTCTGGAAGAGGCCCCTCTGTTGCGCGTCTCATCCACCACTGGCGGGGGAATTGCCGAGCTGAAAGAAGAGCTTGACCGTTTTGTCGGCAGGCAGGAGCTCAAAGAAGTTTATGGCCCGTTTCGTCTGCCGGTTGATCGGGTCTTTGCCATGAAAGGTTTTGGGGCGGTAATTACCGGGACATCCATTTCCGGACGCGTCGCCATTAGTGAAGAGTTGCGCTTTTACCCCTCTGAGCTGATTGCCAAGGTGCGTGGTCTGCAAGTTCATTCCCAGTCTGTAGAAGAGGTTGAGGCCGGACATCGGACGGCAATTAATCTCCAGGGGGTTGATACTGCACTTATCGAACGGGGAATGGTGGCGGCAACTCCAGGTTCTCTGCAGCCAGGTTTCATGCTCGATTGCGACTTCCTTTATCTTGCTGCCAATGAAAAACCGCTCAAACACCGAACCAGGGTGCGTATCCATCTGGGGACGGCCGAGGTCATGGGCCGTATCTCCCTGCTGGAACAGGATGAATTGTTACCGGGTGATACTGTTGCAGTCCAGCTTCTTTTTGAGGAATCCATAGCCGTCTGGCCAGGGGATCGATATGTGGTGCGCAGCTATTCTCCGGCGACGACCATTGGCGGCGGCAGAGTGCTGGGAAATCAGCCGGCACGGAAGAGGAAACGGGCTACAGAATACGATCGTCAAGTGAATGGTAAGGTCTTTCAGATCCTGCAACATGGAACCGTTGAAGAGCAGATTCTCCTTTTCCTGGAGGAGAGTCAGACGACCGGGTTGACCGCCGATGAACTCTCTATTCGTATTGGCCTCTTTGGCAAGCAGTTGAAAAAGGTGATGACCAACCCCCTTTCAACCCGGAAGATAGTGGTGGTTGATTCCGCATCCCAGCGTTATCTGGCCAAGACGGTTAGTGATAGGGTGGAAGAGACCTTGCTCGCCACCCTTACCGCCTTTCATCGTGACAACCCTCTGCAGAGCGGCCTGTCGAAAGAAGAGTTGCGTTCCGGGTTTGGCAGAAGAGTGGAACAGAAGGTTTTTCAGTTCTGCCTGGGTGAACTGTTGAAAAAAGAGCTTGTTGTTCAGGAGGAGTCGGTGGTGCGGCTCACCACCCACCGGGTTGCCCTGCAGGCGGATGAGAAGGCCCTGCAGCACGATCTGGAGGAGTGGTATCGACAGAAAGGTCTGGCCACAGCCACTATCCGTGAGAGTATGGAGCATTTTGCTGATGCCCCGGAAAGCATGGTCAAGGAGGTGCTGGCTTTGCTGCTGCGGCAGGGTCAATTGGTTAAAATCAGCGAGAGCCTCTATTATCATGTCGACACTATCAATTCCCTGGCTCAGGATCTCATTGCCTTCATCAACCGTGAGGGAGAGATTGACGCCCCGCGCTTCAAAGAACTGACCGGTCTGACCAGAAAGTTTTCCATTCCTTTGCTTGAGTATTTTGATAAAATTAAACTGACCATTCGTGTTGGTGATACCCGGGTCCTGCGTAAAAAAGTTTCCTAATCGTATCTCTGTTTTCAGTCCTTGGCTAAAGGAGGGTTGCTTCCTATGAAAAAGGTCATTACAACAGAAAAACAACCGATCAAACTCTGGCTGGACGATATTGAATCGGGGGCCTTCGAGCAGGCGAGAAACCTCGCCAATCTTCCTTTTGTCTTTCAACACGTTGCCTTAATGCCGGATGCCCATCAGGGCTATGGCATGCCCATTGGTGGGGTGATGGCCTCTGAAGAAGTGGTGATCCCCAATGCGGTGGGGGTTGATATCGGTTGCGGCATGTGTGCGGTGCGGACTTCGCTCACCACCATCTCCACGGAACAATTGAAAGGGGTGCTGACTGAGATCAGAAGGACGGTTCCCTTGGGTTTCAGCCATCATAAAAAGAAGCAGGATTCGAGGTTAATGCCCAAACCAGATGTCTCTCTGGATCAGCTGACCATTGTTTCCAGGGAATATCAGTCCGCGCTCACCCAGCTTGGGACGCTGGGGGGCGGCAATCATTTCATCGAGATCCAGAAGGGCGATGACGGGCGTATCTGGCTGATGGTCCATTCCGGCAGCCGCAATATTGGTTTCAAGGTTGCCAACTATTATAATCAACTGGCGGTGAATCTGAATCGGCAGTTGGGGGCCAATATCCCAAAAAGCTGGCAACTGGCATTTTTACCCATCAGCAGCTTCGAGGCTCAGACGTATCTCCAGGAAATGCGCTACTGTGTTGCTTTTGCCTTTGCCAATCGGAAGATGATGATGGAGCGGGTCAAGGATGCCCTCTTGTCCGTGGTGCAACCGGTGTTCTTTGAGTCGATGATCAATATTGCCCATAATTATGCGGCCATGGAACTTCATTTTGGCAGGAATGTATTGGTCCATCGCAAAGGGGCAACCAGGGCCCAGGCCGGCGAGATCGGTATTGTCCCCGGATCTCAAGGAAGTCCCAGTTATATTGTGAGGGGCAAGGGAAATCCTGAAAGTTTTGAGTCCTGTTCTCATGGAGCTGGAAGAAAGATGGGTCGCAAGCAGGCCCAGCGGCAGCTTGATCTGGCCCACGAAAAGAAACGCATGGATGATCAGGGAATTATCCATGCCGTCCGTTCTGTAGGCGACCTCGATGAGGCGCCGGGCTCCTACAAGGATATCGATGAGGTGATTGACAATCAGCTCGATCTGGTGGAGGTGCTGGTGGCCCTGCGTCCTCTAGCGGTGATCAAGGGGTGATGTTTTTTTGGGTGACACATTGACTCTGCGTTTGTTATCCTTTGCGCTCATCAAAAGGTTACCTCCTTAGTTGGCTTGGTTTAGCTGTTAAAGTTTTGATAGTATAACTTTTTTTATATTGTTTTGTTGTTTGTTTGCAATGTTTAGGTATTACTTCTCACCCTGTCAAAAATTTAAAAATATCACTCGAACTGTTTTACAATATGAAGCATAACCCTGAAAAATCGATTCGTTGCAGGATACTGATACCTTTATCCCTGACCATTACAGCTCTTTTCTGCACTTTTATCTACAGCACGTATCAGATCCGTGCCGAGCAGAACCTGATCGATATGCGCCATCACTACGAGGTTACCCAGGCATACGTCGATGTGTCACAGGCCCAGCGTGAGACGTTGCTGCTCAATCTTATGATCGAAATATCGCGCAACACTCAGTTGCGCCAGGCGATGATGGCCAACGACCGTGATACCCTTTACCAGCACTCCCTGCCGCTGTTTAATCAGCTCTTCCAGGCCCACGGAATCTCGCACTTTTACTACCATACGCCGGCTGCTACGACCTTGCTCAGGGTCTACAGCCCCGATGAATTCGGCGATCAAGTGGTCCGCAAGACCTTTTTACAGGCGGCCCACAGCCAGAAATTTGCCTTTGGGTTGGAACTCGGCAGATTCGGTATGCCGACATATCGGGGCGTTTTTCCGTGGCGAGTGGCAGATAAGTTGATCGGGTATATTGAGCTGGGGATCGAAGTCGATTACGTCCTCAAGCAACTGCAATCGATTGTCAAACAAGATTTCATGATCACCCTTGACAAACAGCAGCTTGATCGTGAGCAGTGGGAACTTGGCCGGAAGCACTCTGGCCGCTTGAATAACTGGGATTTATTCAGCGACCAGGTGATTGCCTATCAAACCCTGCCTGATTCAAGCAACATGAGTAAAATCAAACTGTTGGCCGTGAAGAGCCTTGCTGCGGAGGAAGCATACAACGACATGGCTATCGATCAGCAGGTCTATCGCATCAAGGGCTTTCCATTGTTCGATTTTTCAGGCCAGTTGATTGGCGGTTTCTATGTGTTGCATAATGTCACGCAGCAGATAACCTCCTTTAAGGCGTTCCTCGTACCTATTATTCTGGCGAGTACCAGTCTGTGTCTGGTGCTGTTTTTCTTCGCTTATATCGTGCTGGGCAGAATGGACCAGAAGTTGGCGGTTACTCGGCAACGCCTCAATGATGAAGTCGCTAACGTCACGCTGGCCAACCGGCAACTGGAAGAGGAGATCGGTAACCGGCGCCAGGTCGAATCGAAACTGCAGCTTCTCAACCAGACACTGGAAGAGCGGGTTGCGCAACGCACGGTGGCGCTGGTAGAGTTGAATCGGGAGTTGCAGGAAACACAGGCAACTATTCTACATCAGGACAAGATGGCCTGTATCGGTCAGCTTTGCGCCGGCATCGCCCACGATATCAACAACCCGATCGGTTTTGTCAGTCATAATTTGGGCACCTTTGAGCGTTATCTGGAACGTTTGAACCAATTTTTTACCCTGCAGATAGAACTGATCAAACGCCGAGGCGATAAGGAGATGGTTGCCGCCTGCATGAAAGGGCGGCAGGATTTCCGCATCGATGAGATGCTGCGTGAGATGTCGGTCATGCTAGCGGAATGCCGCGACGGCACCACTCGCATCAGCCAGACCGTACAGGGTCTGCGCAACTTTTCGTGCAAGGAAATCCCGCGGCGCGAATTTATTGATCTGCATCAATGTATCGACAGTACCCTTGCGCTTATTCGTCACGAGCTGCACACCAAGATCGAAGTTGTGCGCAACTACGGGGACATTCCCCGATGTTACTGCTGCGCCGGGCAGATGAACCAGGTGTTTCTAAATCTGTTTATTAACGCCACCCAGGCCATTACCGGGCCGGGGAAAATTCAAATTCAGAGCTGGGCCGAAGACAAGAAGATTTGGATTACCATCAGCGATAACGGCTGCGGCATCTCCCCCGACAAGCTCGAACACATCTTCGAACCCTTTTTCACCACCAAAGAGATCGGTGTCGGTACCGGTCTCGGCCTGAGTATTGTCTACGACATTGTCACCCGCCATAAGGGTATCATCGATGTTGCCAGCAAACTAGGCTCGGGAACCACCTTCACCCTGTGCATGCCTCTTGATATGAGAGCAAAACTACGTGACCCGAACGCAGCGGCCCTGTTCTCAGCAAATCTGATCCGTACCGAAAATGGTGACCACCGTGACTGAGAAAAAAACACACCTTCTTTATGTGGATGACGAAGCGGCCTACCGCAATATTTTTTGTCGGGAAATGGGGGAAGATCAGCGCGTTACGATTGAAACCGCTGCGGATGGCCCGACTGCCCTGCGCATGCTCGAAACCAGGCGCGCCGACATCGTCCTGACCGATCTGAGCATGCCCGGCATGGATGGCATCACCCTGCTGCAGGAAATTCACCGGCGCTATCCTGAGATTTTCGTCTTGATTCTTACCGGTGTCAATTCGGCCCATGAAGCGGTCCGGGCGATGAAGGCTGGCGCCTACGACTATATCCTCAAGCCGTTCGATGTCACCACGCTGCAGATGCAGCTGGAAAAAATCCTCCAGCATCGCCATCTGCTTGACAATAATAAAGAAGGGCAAAACGAGGCCCATTTTGAACAGCTGGTTGGCCAGGACCCCGCCATGTATGAACTGTTCGAGGGGATCAGACGCATCGGCCCGACCAATATCACGGTCCTGATTCGCGGTGAAAGCGGCACTGGTAAGGAACTGATTGCCGCCGCCATTCACGCTCGCAGTGCCCGTCGGGACCAGATATTTGTCCCGGTCAACTGCGCCGCCCTTACCGAGGGCCTCATCAACAGCGCCCTGTTCGGCCATGAAAAAGGTGCCTTCACCGATGCTGGAGCTCGAAAAATAGGTTTTTTCGAGCTTGCCCAAGGCGGCACCATCTTTCTCGACGAAATCGGAGAGATCCCCTTGCAGACCCAGGTCGCCCTGCTGCGGGTGCTCGAGTTGGGCACCTTTCACCGGGTCGGCGGCACCGAAACCATCCAGGTCGATACCCGCATTATCTGTGCCACCAACAAAGATTTAGAGGCCGCTATGCGCGAAAAAATATTCCGCGAAGATCTTTTCTATCGGCTCAATGTCGTCACCCTCACCGCGCCGCCTCTACGTGATCGGCAATCCGACATCCCGCTGCTCGTCAACTTTTTTCTGCGCAAGTTTAACCGCGAGAGCGGCAAGCAGATCAGCTTCGTCGACCAGGCTACCATGAACCGGCTCTGTGCCTACCGCTGGCCGGGTAACGTGCGTGAGCTGTCCAATGCCATCGAGCGCGCCGTGGCCTTCTGTCCCGGCAGCGAATTGCGTCTCAAACATTTCCCCGCCGAACTGCAGCACGCTGTCGTTGCTGAGAAAGATTTCTCCCTCCAACTGAGCTCCAGCTCCCTGCCCGAAATCGAAGCCGAAGTGATCGGCAAAGTCCTTGAAGAAAAACACTGGAACCTGTCGCAGGCTGCTGAAGCACTCGGCATTGCCCGGGGCACCCTCTACAGCAAAATAAAACATTACGGCATTGTAAAAAACTGATTCATAGTCGTGGGCAGCAACGCCTTTTCTTGACTTGCTGAACTGCACTGTTGAAAATTGAACAGCCGCCGGACGTGGCCCAATTCCGCCCCATCCCACCCCATCCCTCTCTTCTCACGATCAGCCGCTGTTGTTTGCGAGCTGTCGAAATTTGAACAACTTTCTTTGTTTCAGAAATAATACCGAAAACCCATAGGTTAAGCTTGTGCCGAAACTCTTGGTGTTGATAATTGAACAGTTACGGCTCCGTCTGGAACCGGCGTGATTCCAGACTGAGCTCAATAACATGCTGATATTAAACGATGAATAGTTTTTTGTAGATTGGCACTAAAATTGCTTTTAATGAAGAAGACGTCGAAATCATTCATTCTACAATGGATTAAATGTTCCTTTTTTATTTCACGATAACAACGCAAAAGCTGGGGATGGACCATAAGTCCATCGACGAGTGAGTAACGACAAAAAAACAGGGTGGTAGTAACGCCGGGGTGCCGTGAGCCGATGAAGGTGGCGTCTTGAAAGCGAACTGGCATAAAATCTGTAATAAACGTACCACGCAGGAGGCGTTATAATGAAAAAAACAATATTGGCAACAGCTGCCTTTGCTTTATTGGCCAGCAATGCATTTGCAGAAGATAGTGCCCGGACGATCGGCATGTCATTCAGCCCGACCCCGGCACTTCTCGGCAAATCGGTTCAATTTACCTGCAAAGCAACAGGTGAATGGACGAGAAGATTGAGGACGGCGCAGATCTCGGTGTATGACGCCTCTCACTCCACACTTGTGTCCCAGAAGTCAATGGCAATCAGTGGTTTGAGTGCAACCTATAATTACACCGTCCCCACCAACAAAACAACCGGCAACTGGGACTACAAGTGCTATCTGCAGGACAGCCGAAACCATAAAGTGACTAAGACAAGCAATTTTCTTGTTGTGGCTAACAGCACGCCACCACCACCACCTCCCCCCCCGCCACCGCCACCGCCGGTCGAGCCTCCACCAGTAGTTCCACCTCCGGTAGGAAGTATTCCCCAGCATCTGGCCATCTCCAGCTACGACGGACCCTCAACCTGTATTGCCTGCCATCAGGTTGAGGCTCAGGACATGCTGAACAGTCTGCATATGCAATGGTCCGGACCAACAACCAAGTTAAGCAATGCCAGCGGTCAAGTTCTCGGCAAGGCAGTTGGCGGTATCAACACCTTCTGCACCTACGCCCCGTCGTCAAAGGGTGCCTGCTATTCCTGTCATGTACGTGCCGACGGCAATGCCCCTCATCCACCGGATGTCAATGACGTGGATTGTCTCATGTGCCATAGTGATATCTATCAACGCACGACTGTTGCCGATGCGACTAATCCTGTAACCGTCACCGATATCTATGGTAAAGTAAAGACCTACATTTTCGGTGCCCAGGACGCGGAAGGCAACTACACCACCGTTCCCGACTATGCACTCATGCCGGCTGGAACGACTATGGAATCTCTGGCGCAGAACGTCCACAAACCAACCAAGACTTCCTGTCTGCGCTGTCATGCCAAGGCTGGCGGTGGTGACTGGACGAAACGCGGCGACATGGGCCTGAGCACCAAAAATCCCACGGTCACCGAAGACGTACATATGTCCTCCGATACTGGTGGTAAGAATATGACCTGTACTTCCTGCCATGTATCACAGAAACACAAAATCGGCGGTCGCGGCATTGATCTTCGCGCAAGCGAGGCAGCTGAGCCGAAATGTACCACCTGCCATACTACCGCGCCGCACTCAAGCGCTGATTACAACCGTCACTCCCAGGGTCAGGTAGCTTGTCAGACATGCCATATCCGTACATTCGGCAAGGGTGGCGCAACTGAAATGTCCCGTGACTGGTTGAAGCCCGTCTGGAACCCGGCCTTCTGTTCCGGACAGGGTGGTTATGTCGGCGAAGAAGTTAAGGTTGCCAACGTAAAACCTGAGTATCGCTGGTTTGACGGTACCTCTTACGTTTACAATGTTGGCGAAACAATCGCGAAAAATGCGGATGGCACCTACACCATGGCCAAAGCCAATGGCAAGGCTTTTGATGGCAAGTCCAAGATCGTACCGATCAAGGATCACTGGTCAATTATGGCTCTGCACGAAAGCGGTAAGATCATTCCGCCGGTAATCATGGACATGTTCATGACCGGAGATTTTGACAAGTCAGTAGTGGCCGGTATGGAAGAGCAGGGTATGACCGGCAGCTACACCATCGTTAAAACCAATGCCGAGATGTTAATCACCCATGGTGTTGATCCAAAGTCAAAGGCTCCTACCTGTACTGAGTGCCATGACAGCACCGGCAAAACAGTTGACGGCACCAAGATGCTTCCCTATGGAGAACTTGGGTATCATACCTGGCCCGCAAAGGTCGCCAACTGTACCCTTTGTCATGAACAGAAATCCATGTCATGGCAGGCTATGCACAACAAGCATGCGGCAAGTAATGGAGGAGATGTTAAACTGTCGTGCGCAAGCTGTCATACAAGTGAACCAAAAGGTCTTGTTAAACCGACGAGCGATTTGTGCAACGACTGCCACAGCTCCAAATCATGGAGTAACGGCCAAGAACTGCATAAAAAACATATTGAAAAAGGTTATCAATGCGTAAAATGTCATAAGTTCTAACCTGTTGTTCTAGTATCTCTGAAAAAAAAGGATGCCCGTTATTTTGGGCATCCTTTTTTTTTTATTCTATTGGCACAATAAAGTGCAGTTTGCATAGATTGTAATAAAGAGGGGACAGGTTATCTCATTAACCTTCCTCTGTTATCCTTACTTTGTAACTTCGTTTGCCAACAGGATAGCTGAAAATCATGTCCTGACGTGTCTTGTGTGCTCGGCCCCTCTGTTCATCAAATGGATATGATCTCCTGTCCTGTCAATGGAGAAACACAGTACTCTTCCAGGCAGAGGAATAAACTTCGTTGTAATCTTCCCATTAACCATGATATCTTTTTTTGAGCTTCATATACCTGTTTTTGTCTCGTAAGCAACTGATGACAGAAAAATAGATATTGTGAAGATAGATTGTTTCAGTATTTTATGTAAGATGTCTTCCTGCCGTTCGACGAGTCTCAGGGGTAATATGTTCGACAAAATTCTTGTTATACTGTTCGGACTTACTAACCATCACAGCAGGAGGATGTAATGGTAACAGTAAAAAAAAACTATCGTAGAGAAATCGATATGGGATGATCTGCCCGGCAGATGTTGCGCAAGGCGGAACGAGATGGGCTTGAGACACTGATTGCAAAGATGCTGGTGGCCCTGCGTCCTCTGGCGGTGATCGAAGGGTGAGAGTGGAATTTGGGTATGGGACTTTCTATGTGGGGATTTGAATTTGAGTAAGAACATGATCTCCTTTGAAGCTGTGATCATCGGCATGCAGGGCAGAATACTGGTACAGGATGTCTCTTTTTCCATCATGACCGGGGAAAAGGTGGTCTTGCGCGGCAGATCGGGCAGCGGCAAGACCACCCTGCTCAAGTCCCTGGTCGGTGGGGCGCGGATCACACAAGGGGTTATTCGGGTCAATGGCCTTGCTGTCCTGCCCGAGAACATCCAGCGGATCCGGCAGGATCTTGCCTACATCCCCCAGGAGCCGATCGTCAGCCAGGAGACCGCGGCAGAGGATCTGCTGCTGCCCTTCACCTTCAAGGCCCACAGCGGCAAGGAGCCGACCGCGGCCCAGATTGAGGCGGTGCTTGCCCGGCTTCTGCTTGATCCCGCCATTTTCAGGCAGAAAAGCTCCACCCTCTCCGGTGGCGAAAAGCAGCGGCTGGTCATTGCCCGGGCAATCCTGCTCGACAAGCGGATCTTTCTCGCTGACGAGATCACCTCGGCCCTCGATCCGGAGAGTAAAGATGCAGTCTTTTCTTTTCTCCTGGAGTCTGAGCACACCGTGCTTTCCATCTCCCACGACCCGGAGTGGATTGGCCGTTGCAACCGGGTTTTTACCATCGAGAATGGTATCCTCCGGGAGGAGAAATAATGGAAGCTCTTGATATCCCTCTGGCCAGATTTGCTCTGCTCTACCTCTTGCTGCTTTTGCCTCTTTACTTTCTCCAGCGACTGAAGCTCGGCCTTGGCCGCGAGGTGCTGATGAGTGTTGTACGGATGAGCGTGCAACTCTTTCTGGTGGGGATCTACCTTAAGTACATCTTCGCCATCAACAGTCTCCTGGTCAATATCCTCTGGATCCTGGTGATCATGGTGGTCGCCAACCTGAACATCCTCAAAAAAGCAGGTCTAGCCGTCAGAAAACTTTTCTGGCCCTCGCTGGCCGGAGTGGCCTGCGGTACCCTTGTCGTATTGGGCGTCTTTCTCTTTCTCGTGGTCCGGCCAACCCCTCTCTATGACGCACGCTACATGATTCCCCTGGCCGGCATGCTGCTCGGCAACTGCATGAACGGCAATATCCTTTCCCTGGAACGCTTTTATTCGGGGCTGCGCAAGAGCGAAAGCACCTTCCTCTCCTATCTGCTCATGGGGGCCACCCTCAAGGAGGCGGTCCATCCCTTCATGCGGGAGGCGATACGCAGCTCGCTGGCTCCCACCATCGCCTCCATGATGACCATCGGCATCGTCTCTCTGCCCGGCATGATGACCGGTCAGATCCTGGGCGGTTCCTTTCCGCTGGTGGCCATCAAGTATCAGATCATGATCATGATAGGCATCTTCAGCAGCCTGGTGATTTCCATGGTGGCCAGCCTCTATCTCAGCCTGCCCTTTGCCTTTGACCGGATGCTGATGCTCCGGCCCGAGATCTTTGCCGGCAAGAAAAAAGGCTGAGGAGGGGGAGGATGAAATCCTCTGCCCAATAAAACCCGGGGTTGGGTGAAAGATTCCCGTGCCCTCTTTTTATCTTTGTGATGGGGGGATGTTTTGGGTACGGTAATTCCTATTGCATGGAGTGGGGCGATCACGGAAGTGGTTGTTTTCGTCTCTTTTGGCTTATATCTCCGGCTATCTTTGTTTTCGGCATGATAGTCAGATCTGTAGAATAATTTGGAAGGGTTTATATGGCACAAGTATATTACGCACGTCTCTTGTTGGAGTGTTGGGGAATAAAAGTGGAAGATATACCCACATCCGACAGATCGCGGAAGAAAGAAGCAGACTTTGTTGCGACTTTTGGCACTACGCGGGTACTAATTGAAGAAAAAACGAAGGAAGATAATGCGGAGAATATAACTGCTCGCGCGCAGCAATTAGAAAGTGGTGAAATCTACGCAAAAACAATTCCTCTCGTCCGGAATGAAACTCTGTCGGGCATTATTCGGGATGCAGCCAAACAGTTGCGCTCATCATCCGACAAACCACATGACTTCAGGCTAATTTGGTTTACAGCAACAGGACCAGACGCTGAAGCCAAATATGAGCAATTCATGGCAACCTTGTATGGGCGTACAAATATATTTGAAATGAATTCAGAAGGGTATCTGCGTTGCTATTTCTTCAGAAATAGTGACTTCTACCGTCGGGCATCTGTAGTTGATGGGGCAATTGTTGCTTATACGCACGGTAATTCGATTTCTGCTAAATTGTGTTTAAACCCACTGTCTCCGCGCTTTTCAGAGCTTAGGAGCTCTCCGATCATTGAACCATTCTGCACGGCAATAGAAGACCCAATTGAACTCGAATCGGATGGTATGGCCTTTATTCTTGACACGGATCTCAATCGTAAGAACAAAGGCCCACTTTTAGCATATCTGCAAGAGAAATACTCTACAAGGCCGCTCATGAAAATCGATCTTGGCTACACAGGAGCATCAATTCTTGTTCAAAAGGATGATGCATAATATTTGTTCATCTGGCACGACTTGGTCGCTCCCGACCAGATGAACAATGGCGTATGCGCTCACAAGCGTGGAAATTATGAGCACAGAATCAGGCACTGAACACGTGCAGGAAGAACTCCAGTATGAGGCCATTTCTGATCTTTCTGAGGTCCTCCTCTCACTATGATCATTAACTTTTGGGGAAACCTGAAAGGACTGTTACGGCCTCCATTCAGGGGAGAGAAGAGGGTTGAGTACGAACTCAGCCGCAAGGCCTCAGTCAAGGATATCGTCGAGTCCTTCGGGGTTCCCCATACCGAGGTCGGGCGCTTGACCATTGCTGGCCGCGACATCTCTTTTTCCTCTCCCGGTTCCCATGATGACAGAGTGGATGTGTATCCTCTCTGCCCCCCGGTGGATGTATTGACCCCGACGCTCCTGCGGCCGGAGCCTCTGGCCGCCATCACCTTTGCGGTCGATGTGAATGTCGGCAAACTGGCCAGCCTGCTGCGAATGGCAGGCTTTGACACCTTTTACCGGAATTATATCTCTGATCCGGAATTAGTCATGGTCGCTGTGCAGGAAGGGCGCATAGTGCTGAGCCGGGATACAGATCTTTTAAAACGGAAAGAGCTGGTTTACGGCTATCTCGTGCGAGAAATCTATCCGGAAAAACAGTTGGCTGAAGTTGTGCATCTCTTCGGGCTCAAGGACCAGTTGCAGCCCTTGAGCAGATGCATGCGCTGCAATGGGCTCTTGCAACCGGTTGACAAGGAGCAGGTCCTTGACCAACTGGAACCGCTGACCAGAAAATATTATCACGTCTTTCATCAGTGTTCGGAGTGTAAGCACATCTATTGGCCGGGAAGCCATCTTGACAGGATGCTGAAGGTCTTGGATACATTGTGATCACTTGATCACAGTGATGAATTAAGACGAGCGCTCATCATCGTTGCTGCCTCCGGTCATCCCTCCCCGGTAATTGCATTTGCCGGCCGGATAGCTGAAAATTAGCTCCCGGCCTCTCTTGTGGACCCGCAATCCTTTGCTCAGATGGATTTGAGCTCCCCCTTGTCTCCTGTGGACCAAATCGAGAAGCAGTTCTATTTGCCGGAATTGCGGTCGTTCCTCCATCTGCCAGCAACATTTTTCAAGGATGCGCCGTTGCAGGGCAGGGTGGCACTTACAGAACTCTTTGGTGTCTATCTGAATGATATGGGATGGTGCCTCAAGGGGGACCGGTTCAATGGTGATTACACTGACCGCCTCTTGCCAAGCCTTGCCAGCCATCTCTTCCAGCAGAGCTTCTTCATCCTCAAGGATCTGAGTGGTCTGGAGCAGGGTCTGGCGGATGGATTTGTTGAAGTGATCCTGCAGATAGGGCAGGAGGTCGAGTCGTACCCTGTTTCTGAGATATGTGCGTTCCAGATTGGAGCTGTCGACAGAGAAGGGGATCTGTTCTACCTGCAGATAGTAAAGCAGGGTCTCCTTGCTTTCGTGCAGGAGCGGCCGGATGACCCAGCTGTTTTTGAATTGCATTCCAGACAGTCCTTTGCGTCCGCTACCGCGGATAAGGCGGATCAGGATCTCCTCGGCTTGGTCATCAGCGGTATGGGCCACAGCTATTGCTGTTCCCTGGTATTGATGGCGCATTGCCTCCAGCGCTTGATAACGAAGGGTGCGGGCAGTCTCTTCAATGGATGTTTTCTCCTGCTGGACCGCAGTCCTGACATCGACGCTGACCCGTTCAAATCCGGCCTGTAACTGGTGAGCCAGGGCCTGCACCAGCTCGATCTCCGCTCCGGTTTCATTTGGTCTCAGGCCGTGATCAACATAGACGGCAATAAATCTGACCAGCGGTAGGGTGGAGCAGAGGATATGAAGCAGGGCCACGGAGTCAGGACCGCCGGAGACTGCGACTATGACGGTATCTCCTCTTTGTGTCGGGGCCTGTTCTGTAACCAGGGCAGCGATACGTTGGCGCAGGATTGCGGGAGGTGTGGATTGTTTCACGGGAATGTGCTTTGAGCTTTATTGTTTGAGGGTTGCCACTAATTTCTGCAGGGAAGATCTGGCGTCGCCAAAGAGCATCATGGTGTTGTCCATGAAGAAGAGTTCGTTTTCAATGCCGGCAAAACCAACACTCATGGAGCGTTTAAGGACAATCACCGTCGTAGCCTTTTCCACATCCAGCACCGGCATGCCGTAGATGGGGCTGCTGGGGTTGGTCTTGGCCGCAGGATTGACAACGTCGTTGGCTCCAATCACCAGGACTACATCGGTGCCTGCAAAATCATCATTAATGTCTTCCAGAGCAAACAGCTGCTCATAGGGGACATCGGCCTCGGCCAGCAGGACATTCATGTGGCCCGGCATCCGACCGGCAACGGGGTGGATGGCGTAGCGGACATTGACCCCCTGCTCGCCAAGATAGTCACCAAGCTCCCGGGTGGCGTGTTGGGCCTGGGCCGCGGCCATGCCGTATCCGGGGACAATGATCAGTGATCCGGCATTGGCCAGGATTGTGGCCACATCCTCCACCTCATATCCCTTTATCGTTCCAGTCGGGCCTTCTCCTGTGTCGTCTGCAGATTCGATTATTTTGCCGAAGGCGGAAAACAGCACATTGGCCAGGGAGCGGTTCATGGCATCGCACATGATCTTGGTCAGAATGATACCGGAGGCGCCGACCAGAGAGCCGGTAATGATCAGGGCGTTATTGTTCAAGGCAAAACCCGTCATGGAAACGGCCAGGCCCGAATAGGAGTTGAGCAGGCAGATGATAACCGGCATGTCAGCTCCGCCGATGGGAATAACGGCCAGCACGCCGAGAGACAGGGACAGGGCAAGAATGCCGAAAAAGACCAGCGTATTGCTGGGATCCTGGAAGAGCAGAGAGGCAAGGACAAGGGTGACCAGAACAATGGCACCATTGATAAATTGTTGCCCTGGATAGGTGATGGGACGGGTTGAGATCAGATCCTGGAGTTTTGCATAGGCCATGAGGGAACCGGTAAAGGTCAGTCCGCCGATGATCATGGAGAGGAGGAGGGTGATCAGGGTAAAGGAGTCAAATTCGGTGTTCGGGCCTCGAAACTCAGCCATGGCAACGAGAGCCGAGGCAGCCCCACCGCAGCCGTTGAACAGGGCCACCATCTCGGGCATGGAGGTCATCTTGACCTTGAGCGCGGCATAGCCTCCGATGACAGTGCCGATGATTATGCCGATAATGATCAGAGTGAAACCATGGAGCCCGGGTGTGGTCAAGGTTATGCCGATGGCAGCGGCCATGCCGATCATGGACAGGAGATTGCCCCTTTTGGCCGTGTTGGGAGAACTCAGATATTTGATGCCGAGCATGAAGAGCGTGGCGGAAAGAAGATAGATGAGATTGATGCTGTGATTAGACATGGGGTTCACGTACTTTTTTGTGGTTTGTATGAAGGTAGCCCGGCACCATGAACGAATTTAAGGCCAACAGGGTGCTTGATTTCGGTTTTGATATTTCGAGCACAGTGAGAAATCTTGTTATCCGTGACGGGCATAAGATTTCTCCCGCTGGTCGAAATGACAAAAAAGGTTGAAATGACAGATCAGGTCGAAATGACAAAAAAAGAAAATTAGGATCTTGACAACAGGCTACTGAATGCCTCTTCCATGCATCCATTGTCCTCTTCCGTTCCTATTTCTTGAACATCTGCAGCATCCGTCTGGTCACCATGTAGCCGCCAACCACATTGATGGTGGCAAAAATAACGGCCAGAAAGCCTATTAGAGAGATGGAGCTGAATGATTCAGAGTGTCCCGTGGCCAGAAGAGCTCCCACAATGGCAATGCCGGAGATGGCATTGGAGCCAGACATCAGGGGGGTGTGCAAGGTCGGCGGCACCTTGGCGATGAGTTCCGCCCCGGCAAAACAGGCAAGGACAAAAATGGTCAAGCCGATGATGATTGTTCCTGTATCCATCTTTTTACTCCTGTTATATTTTCGAGTCGGCCATCAGCTTACTGGTCAACTCGTGGATCACCTGGCCGCCTTTGGTGACCAGCGAACCACGGGTAATTTCATCATCCATGTTCATCTTGAAGCCGTTTTCGTCACAGAGATGAAGAAGAAATTTCTCGATATTCCTGGAAAACATTTGACTGGCATGGAAAGACATGGTGGATGGCAGGTTACTGTGACCGACAATGGTTACTCCATGGACCACTATGGTCTTTCCGGGCTGGGTCAGAGCGCAGTTGCCGCCCATCTCTGCGGCAAGGTCAACGATGACCGAACCCAATTTCATGCTTGCCACCTGAACCTCGCTGATCAGGATGGGTGCCTTGCGGCCTGGAATCAGGGCGGTGGGGATGACCACGTCGGACTTAGCAATGTGCTTGCTGATCAGCTCCGCCTGTTTCTGCTTATATTCGTCTGACATCTCCTTAGCATATCCGCCGCCCCCGGAACCGTCCTCACTGATCGGTACCTCAACAAATCTGGCCCCCACCGAGTGCACCTGATCTTTGACTTCCGGCCGGACATCAAAGGCCTCCACCACGCCACCCAGACGTTTGGCGGTGGCGCAGGCCATGAGTCCGGCAACACCGGCGCCAAGAACCAGTACCTTCGCCGGAGCAATGGTGCCGGCAGCAGTCATGAGCATGGGAAAGAAACGATTGATGGTGTCTGCAGCCAGCAACACGGCCTTGTAGCCGGCAATAGTGCTCATGGAGCTGAGTACGTCCATGGATTGGGCAAGGGAGGTGCGGGGGATGATATCGAGCCCGAAGGAGGTGATCTGCTTTTCAGCCAGTTTTCTCACCAGTTCATGTCTGAGGGTAGATTGGATGATGGCGATGAGGACAGTGTCGTTTTTCAACATCTCCGCCTCTTGCAGTGAAGGTGGTCGCACCTTGATCACACAATCTGCCTGTCCTGCAAGTTCCTGCGGCGAGTTTACCAGAGTGGCACCAGCCTGTTCGTATTCATGGTCGCTATAGCCGGCGCTGCTTCCTGCACCTGTCTCAACCAGGAGTACAAACCCTTTTTTAGAGAGACGCTTAATCGAGTCAGGAGTAAGCGCGACCCGGTTTTCCCCTTCTTCTGTTTCCTTCAGGACGGCGAGTTTTATCATAGCTTCTTCTGTTGAGTTTTGGGTAAATGAAGCGGTGGCAGTCTCAGGATGGTAATGCTTATTTGGTCCCGGTGCCTAGTTTCTCCAGCAAGCGGCTGTGGATATTGTCAAAACCGCCATTGGAGAGGATGGCAACCACATCCCCCTTTTGCAGGGTGGTCATGAGATGATCCAGGATCGTGTCGGTATCAGCAAAGGTGCGGGCATCCAGTCCCCGTGCCCGCAAGTCAGAGGCCAGTTGGGAGGATGAGAAAAGATCCGCCTCCGGAACATTGGCAAGGGGCAGCGGTTTTCTGATCAAGATCAGGTCCGATGCATCAAAGGCGCTCACATAGTCCTGCTGGAAAATGGATCGCCGGGATGAGTTGGTCCTTGGCTCAAAGATCGTTACCAGCCGTTGGCCGGCATAAGCATCCTTCAAAGCGCCAAGGGTCTCCCGTACCGCTGTTGGATGGTGAGCAAAATCGTCGATGACGGTGATGCCGGCCTCGATCCCGCGCACCTCCTGGCGGCGTTTGACCCCGCCAAAGCGGCTGAGTGCGTTGTTGATCTGCTCAGGAGCAAGACCGATCCGATGCAATACCGCGGTAACGGCCAGACTGTTCAGGCTGTTGTGGCGGCCAGGCATGCGGACTGCCATCTCTGCCCAGGGTTCACCCTGGTGGTGGACCTGGAACCGGGTCATCCCCTGTTCGGCGCGCACATCAGCAAGGGACCAGGTCAGGTCAGGACTGAACCCATATCCCTGGACTTCACAGGGGGCGTCTGCCACGACCTCTGCCACATTGGGGTCATCAAGGTGGGCAACGATCAGACCGTCAGCAGGCAACTTTACCACAAATTTACGGAAGGAGCTTTTTATGGCGTCGAGATCGGCGAAGATGTCGGCATGGTCGAATTCAACCGAGGTGATGATGGCGATGTTGGGTCGATAATGAAGAAATTTTGATCCTTTGTCAAAGAAGGCGGTATCGTATTCGTCACCCTCCACCACAAAATGAGGGCCATTACCCAGACGGAAATTGGCATCAAATTCACGGACGATGCCCCCGATCATAAAGGAGGGGTCAAGCCCTGCTCGATGCAGTGCGGAGGCCAGCAGCGAGGAAGTGGTCGTCTTGCCGTGGGTGCCGGCAACCACCAGTGAGGTGCGGGAGCGGATAAAGAAATGGGCCAGGGCCTGGGGAAATGAAAGATAGGGTATGGCAGCATCTGCGAGCCCATGGGCCTCCGGGTTTTTGCGGGTGATGACATTGCCGACAATGACCAGGTCGGGCCGGGGGAGCAGGTTTTGCGGACCATATCCGCTGGCAGCCTGAATCCCTTGTCCTTCAAGGAAATCAGACATGGGCGGATAGACCCCGCTGTCGGATCCGGTTACTCTGTAGCCGGAGGCCTTCAACATTCCGGCGAGAGCTGCCATGCCGGTGCCACAGATCCCCATGATATGGATGTGGAGGATCTTCTCCGGCGCCATATTGAGTATCGGATCCAGTTCGATCATTCCTTGCACACCGTTTTTTTAATTGTGTGGTAGATGGTGTCAAAGTTCTGTTCAAAGGTGGCAGGTGTCAGTCGACCAACCTCGATGAATTTGATTACGATTTCCTTGGTAACCTTCAACAGGGTTTCGTCGGAGACGGGTCTGTCTGGATGAGTGTCTGCGTTTCTTTCTGACATGTCTTTAAGTAATTAAATAAAATTGATAAGTTGAACTATTCTAGTAATATTTGTTTTAAGCATTAGCATGCCACCTCTGCCGGCGGAAGAAGGCCAATTCGTCACGAAACAGCAGAGGTGGGGTTTTCAGAAATAACGGTCAGGCCATCCCTGTATGCTTGATTTTTACTGTAGTTAGTAGAGTTTTACCAGAATAAATTTATGAATGTGGTCAGGAGGTCCGGAAAATGGTAAATGGATCTCTCTTGAGAGGTGCATGCAAAGGATAATTTGGAGCAGGAGATGGAAAAGATGGGAAAACGTGAGTTGATAGGCGACAGCGTCTTGTTTGGGGGTCTACCGGAAGAACAGCTTGACGCGGTAGTGAAGATCTCCGTGGAAAAGAAGTTCGGCAAAGGTGAGGCAATATTCTTTGAAGGGGACCCCGGCAATGGTTTCTATATGGTTGCAGAGGGCAAGGTGAAGATCTTCAAGATGTCCTTTTCCGGTAAGGAACAGATCCTGCATATCTTTGGGCCGGGAGAACCTTTTGGTGAGGTGCCGGTCTTCCATGGACAACCCTTTCCGGCCAATGCTGAGACTCTGGTGAAGAGCACCTTGATTTTCTTCCCCAGGGAGAAGTTTATTGCCCTTGTTCACGAAAATCCCTCTCTGGCTCTGAGTATGCTTGCTGTTCTTTCCTTGCGTCTACGCCGCTTTGTTGATCAGATTGAAAACTTATCTTTGAAAGAAGTACCGGCAAGGCTTGCCGGATATCTGCTCTATCTACTGGATGAACAGGGGAGTAAGGAGACTGTGGAACTGGAGATATCGAAGGGGCAACTGGCAAGTCTGCTTGGAACCATTCCTGAGACCCTTTCCCGTATCTTTGCCAAAATGAGTGACGAGGGGCTTATTGCTGTGGACGGTAAGAAAATCCGTATTCTTGATCGGGCGGCCCTGACAGATAAGTAATTTCTTCCGCCTTTTTTCAGGCATTACCGGGGTAGAGCAGGAACCTCGTCTTGCTGTTACAGGGAACTCCTGTTTTTAGACGATTTTTTGTTGATGGTAGCGTACTTTTTAGCATCGGATGATTTTGTTTTCTTGATCGTAAAGTATTTTTTCGTTTGTACTGGTTTGAGATTGACAGCGGCGATCCTCTTTTCATCCGGTTGTGGTTTCACCTGCGCAATCTGCACGGCTTGTCCTGTTGTCAGATCGCTGCCGAAAATGAGGGGGCGGGAGGTGTGGAAGGCGTATTGTTGTCCTTCCACTGTGACTTCGGGTGGAGCCCGGTGTCCCTGGAAAAAATCATACCCCTGTTTCAGGTTTTCCCAGAAGGGGACCCAGGGAGATTTGGTGTTCTGGGCCATCTTGTCCCAAGTCATGCGAAAAGGGAAGATATGGACTGAAAACTGATCCTGTCCGGCGCTTAATGATGCATCAACAATAGTGTATATTTCTTCGATTCGGAAATCGTTCATGGCAAAGCAGCCCACTGAGGTGCATTTCCCATGAACCATCAGGGCGCCTCCCGTGCGTTTGTGGAGCCTGTCGAATTCGTTTGGATATCCCAGATTAAAGGAAAGATGATAGTCGCTCCAAGGGTTGAGGGCGGTGACGCTGACAGTGTAGAATCCTTCAGGACTTTGTTCGTCGCCTTCTTTTAACTTGGGGCCAAGTTTTCCCGAATACTTGCAGATCTTGTATGTCTTAAACAGTTCATAGGCGAGATTTTTTTTTACCCAGATCTCCATCTCATTTTCTTCTTTGAAGATACGCATGAAGATCGGCTGGCCCAGACGCAGATTTTTATTCTGCATCTCCTGTTCGAGTTGTGGCGCCAGGCGCTGATAGGCAGCCCTTGAGATCTCGCTTCGGGGTATGTTGACTTCTGCATGCGCATATCCGGTAATGGTGAGGGATAACAGGCAGATAACAAGAGAATGAAGAGTTGACGTTACAGGGAACATAGCGGCAAGAAAGGTAGTATTCAGCTTGAGTTTGAAAGTGACGGCAGAGATAACCATCACTAAATTATATCTCTATCTAGAGAATATAAATCAGGAAATGGAGAGAAAGTCCAGAAAAAAGAGTTGGTATGGACAGATAGTTCGGGAGTGGGCCAGAATAGAAGGCAACCCGAGGGAAAAATGAGGCGGGGGGGTTAATAAAAGAGGGAATTGATCCAAGAACCCCGTGGTGGGTCGACTTCATCGTCCAGTCCTATTGATTGCCGCTTGAGTCCGAACATGGCAAGAATATTGTCATCCATACAGAGGCGATAGTCATAGGAGGAGATGATATTTCTATCTTTGGGGTTAATAAGCCGGGCAGAGATGTACATAATGCGGTCGGTATAAGAATACGTTCCCACCAGGATAGCTTGAGCCGAGAGGGATTGTTTGTTATTGATGTCCTTGACATCGCGGGAAAGCATGGTCTCGCCTGATCGCTCTTGCATGAGCAGGGTGTCACGAAGTTTGAGCTCTTTTGTGGTGTAACCAAGCTGCACCAGACGTGAGCTTATGTGTTCCTGGAGAATCCTGCCGAATCTTGATGTTTCTTTTAAGTCGTTATTGTTGACAAAAGTAGTGCTTAGAACGGGCAGATCCGGCTGCCTTGGCATCAGTGGCGGAAAGGCTTTCTGGGTCAGGTCGTCGGTAATCCGGGCGGCAAGGTTAATCAGGTTTTCCTCGGCACCGAGTTGTTTTTCCAGCCTGGTGCAGTTAAACGAGGAACATGCGGCCAGCGAGAGAGACAGGACGAGAGTCAGAATTATACGAAGAAACATGATAGCTAGGTGATTGTTCATGGCGGATTGAGTCAGGGATAAGTAATCAATGGTTACTGATCTGGATTTCTCTGGTCTGGGTGTTATCTTGATAATGCCAGAAGTCTGAATCATTAATGTAATAGATGTCCGAGGTTCTGAACAGGTATTTGTTGCTGGAAATCATGGAGGTGGTGATGATTATTTCATACTGTCCGGCGCTATCCGTGGCGGAGTTGGCCACATCCAGAAAGCCGGCCGTGGCAACAGCCTGAACGTCCCAGGTGGCCCAGCGCAACACTGTAACTGCTGCACTCAGGGCAGTGAGAACTCCAGGCGGCCTGGCCGCAGAACGCTTGTCGCGATGATAGACGACCTGGACCTTGTAATTAACAATAATAGCATCTTTGTCTTCGGTCGCGCTGGTGGGGACGCCAAAATGAACAAGCTGGGTGATCAGGAGGTCACGAAAACCTTCATTGAATTGCGTGGTTTCTCCGGACTTACAGGGTAAATTTTCTGTGCCGCAGGTCGCTCTGACCAGAACAGGGGTGCTGACATATTCGTGACTAAGCAGGGCCTTGTTGATCTGATTGGCCACGTCATTAGCCAGGACATCCCAATGGTGGGCTGCCTGCATCTTCTGCTGTTCGCTGAAGTCATAGGTGACTGGTTGCGGGATACGGCTGCATCCACTGGTGCAGAGGATGATAAAAGCGATAAAAGTGGTGAAAACGATAGGGCGCATGGCCGATTCTCCGATAAAATGATTATACAGTGACAGAACTGTATCGGATAAGATTGAGAAAAGTAAAGGAAAAAGGATGTTGGCCTCTTGGCTGGATGGTATCTTTCTTGCCTGATCTTCAGTGAAGGCGTATACTGATGTTTATTGTGATACTGAATGATATCTGATTGGTACAGAACCTGAGCCTCTTGCAAAAGTTACAAAAAGGTAGATTTGTCATTTCGACCAACAGGAAAAATCTTCAGTGCAGCACTGGAATAAAAGATTTTTCACTTCGTTTGAAACGACATAAACGGACTTTTGCAAGAGTCTCAACCTCTCTTCTTTTTTCTTTTCTGATATGTCTATAGATCTGCATACCCATTCAAATTTTTCAGATGGCACCATGACCCCCACCGAACTTGTGGCTATGGCCAGAGATAAAAAAATATCAGCCCTGGCACTGACCGATCATGATACTATGGCGGGAACGGAAGAGGCTATTCTGGCGGGAGAAAGGATGGGAGTGGAAATTGTTCCCGGTATTGAGATCAGTGTGCTGTATAATCACGTTGAATATCATGTCTTGGGATACTGGGCCGATCCCTGCTACAGCCCGCTTGCTGCAGCCTTGGAGCGCTTGCAGGGGGCAAGGGCTGAGCGTAATGGAAAGATTCTTGAAAAACTCAAAGCCTTAGGCATTCCGGTAACGGCTGAAGAATTGCAACGTGTGTCTGAGCAGGGGCAGACCGGCAGACCGCATATCGCCAGGATTCTGGTGCAACGCGGGGTGGTCCTGACCATGAGTCAGGCCTTTGACCAGTTCCTGAAAAAAGGTGAGGCTGCCTATGTGTCGCGTTTTGCCTACAGTGCGGCGGAAGCGGTAGCTTTGATCCGTCAGGCTGGAGGGCTTGCGGTCCTTGCCCACCCGACGCAGAATGATCCGGAAGTCATCCGTTTACCTGCGGTTCTTGATGATCTTGTCGGGGCAGGTCTGGATGGCATTGAGTTGTACTATCCAACGCATTCGAATAAAGTGAAGAAGAAGTTGCGAGCACTCGCTGTTGAACATGATCTCGTGCTCACCGGCGGCAGTGATTATCATGGTGAAGTGCGACCCGGCACCAGTCTGGCGGGTGGGAAAAATATTTTTGTCCCACCGGAACTTCTTGAGAAGATGAAAGAGAGATTGTGCCTGCGGTCCTAATTTCAGGCGAAGATTAAACCATACCTATGACGGGAACTGCTGATCATGTATTCCATACTGATTGTTGATGATGAACCGAACTATCTGGTGATCCTTTCTGAGCTGCTGCGCGATGAGGGGTATGAGATTTTTACCGCCCCGGGCGGTGCCCAGGGTCTGGTGCTTATTCAGAACGTGGATCTGGATATGGTGATTACAGACATGCAGATGCCGGGTATGGACGGCCTTCAGCTTCTTGGGGCCATTAAAAAAATCAACAGTGATCTGCCGGTGGTGATGATCACCGCCTTTGCTCAAGTGGATAAGGCAGTGGCTGCCATGCAGGCAGGGGCCTTTAATTATCTGGCCAAGCCTTTTTCTAATGATGAACTCATTGTTACCATAAATAAGGCGGTCCATCATTATTCGCTGGTTCGGGAAAACATCCGCTTGCGCAAGGAAATCCTGACCCGCACTGGTTTTGCCGGTATGGTCGGCAAAAATGCGCGCATGGTTCAGGTCTATGAGTTGATTGAAAAGGTGGCGCCAACCCCATCATCGGTACTGATTACCGGTGAGAGTGGAACGGGCAAAGAACTTGTAGCCAAGGCCATACATGTGAACAGTCCCCGTCAGGATAAGGCCTTCATTACCGTAAACTGTGCAGCCCTTGCTGAAAATTTGCTGGAGAGTGAACTCTTCGGTCATGAAAAGGGGGCCTTTACCGGGGCCGTGGCAATGCGTAAGGGCCGTTTTGAGCTGGCAGACGGCGGTACTCTGTTTCTTGATGAAATCGGTGAGATTCCACTCTCCTTGCAGTCTAAACTGCTTCGAGCCCTGCAGGAAAAGAGCTTTGAGCGGGTGGGTGGGAGCAAGACGCTGTCTGTTGATGTGCGGATTATCAGTGCCACCAATAAAGATCTGAAGGAAGAGGTGGATCAGGGCCGTTTTCGTGAGGACCTGTATTATCGGCTCAATGTGATCCATGTTCTCTTGCCGCCCCTGCGGGAGCGGATGGATGATATCCCGATCCTGGTCGCATATTTTATCAAGACTGTTTCTGAACGTCTGGCAAAGCCCGGACTTTCCATCAGTCCCGATGCCCTGCGTCTTCTGGTAACCCTGCCTTGGGAGGGGAATGTACGGGAGTTGGAAAATACTATTGAACGGGCGGCAATCCTTTGTAATAACAACAAAATTGAAGCAGAAGATGTGCAGCCGGAATCCACGGCCAGAAGCCCTCAGGCCGCCTGGACGCATGCCATGGATCTTGCTCAGTTGATTCCGGATACGGTGGAACTCAATGAGGTTCTCTATGCGGTGGAAGAAAAGATGTTAAACCGGGCCCTGGAGGCCTCTGGCTTTGTCCAGGCACGAGCGGCGGAGAGACTGGGGATCACCAAAAGTCTGCTCCAGTACAAGATGAAAAAATACGGGATCAAGAAAGGGAAGTGAGTGTTGTTCCCGGTCAAAAGCTGACAGAATGTTTTCGCGCAGACGCAGAGACGCAGAGGCGCTGAGAAGGACGAAAAAAGTTTTTTTCTGCGTCTCTACCCCAGACCAGACGACTTGTTTTGATACCTGGAATTATGTCCCAGTTATTTGCCTTGCGGGATGCCCCAGTGCAGTTTGTTGCGCAGGATGGAGAAGTAGTCCCGGTGGGGAGAGATGATCAGTTGCAGGGGATGCTCTGCTGCCTCGATTTCCAGCATCTCATTGCTCTGCATGTCCCAGGCCGACTGGCCGTCGATAATGATCTTGGCGTAATGACCAGGTCCATCATCGATGCGGGTGCTGAGTTTGGTCTCAGGTGGCAGGAGGACCGGCCTGCTGCTGAGCATGAAGGGGCAGATCGGGGTGACCAGGATTGATGCCAGTCCTGGATAGACCAGCGGCCCCCCGGCTGAGAGATTATAGGCGGTGGAGCCGGTGGGAGTCGAAAAGATCAGTCCGTCTGCCTTATAGGTGGTGATATATTCTGTGTTCGCTCGGGTGGAAAGTTGCAGGACCCGGTCCAGGGTTCCCTTGCTGATCACCACCTCGTTTAAGGCGTACCAATATCCTGTCGGCTTATTTTCCCGGATGATGCGGGTCTTGAGCATCATCCGATTTTCAACGGTTACGGCCCCCGAGATGATTTCTTCCAGAGCCGGTAGGGCCTCCTGCTCAGTCAGCTCAGTCAAAAATCCCAAGTTGCCCAGATTGATCCCGATCACCGGAATGGAGTGACGGGCCGCCTGGTCTGCCACATGGAGCAGAGTTCCATCCCCGCCCAGGATAACCAGGATATCAAGATCAGGATCAATCTGGTTGATTGTGGCCGTGATTCCCTTGCCCTTCAACCAGTCGCAGAGCATGTCGGCAAAGGCGTCGGCCGGCTTGTGATCTTTTTTGATTATAATGCCTGCCCGGCGCACAGAAAAATCAGAGACAGTGCGAAAGGGATAAAGATGGGTTGCCATTTTATTTCTTCCCGAGCTCAATGGAACGATTGGTTGCGGCTTCGATGGCATCCATGATGATTCCCTTGAAGCCCGCCTTCTCCATGACATGCTGGGCGGCAATGGTGGTGCCTCCAGGAGAGGTGACCATGGCCCGGAGGACGGCTGGATGTTTGCCGCTTTCCTGCATCAGTTTAACCGAACCGAGCACGGTCTGAAGGACCAGAGTCTCGGCAACGGGACGGGCCAGACCGGTTTTTATTCCGGCATCGATCATTCCTTCAATGAAGGTAAAGACATAGGCCGGCCCGGAACCGCTGAGTCCGGTGACTGCATCCAGATATTGCTCTTCCATGATGACGGCTACACCCACCGCGTCAAACAGGGATTTGGCGAGAGCCATGTCTGCAGTTGTACTATTTTTATTACCACTCAGGGCCGAGGCGGATTCCAGGACGAGGGCCGGTGTATTGGGCATGACGCGGATGATCTTGCACTGCCGGCCGCCGAGATGACTTTCATAAAAAGAGATGGGCAGTCCGGCGGCAATGGAGATGATCAGATGTTCAGCGGTGATCAGCTCTTTTGAGCCAGTGAGAAGAGAGCCCATCACCTGGGGTTTTACCGCCAGGATCACGGTGGCACAGGACTTCCAGATTGGGGCCCCGCTGTCAAAGGGTTGCACTTGATAGGTCTCTTTGAGATAGTCGCGCCTTGCGCTATCAGGTTCGGCTACCAGGATGTTCTCTGCTGCATATAAGCCAGACTGAATAATACCGCGAATCAGGGCTTCACCCATCTGGCCGCCGCCGATAAAACCGATTTTTGTTGTCATATTTTTTTGTCCTTTTTTGTTGAGTGGAAAGATCAGGGAACTGTACCATGTCTCAGGAAAACAATCCATACTGGAAGAAATCAATCTGTTGATGAAGTATGGCGTTGACTATGATAGGATTCAGGTAATAAAAAAGTTAACTCTTCAACGAATTATGGATTGAAGAATGATCTCGCACAAGACGCGGAGGCGCTGAGAAGGACAAAAAAAGTTTTTCTCAGCGCCTCTGCGTCTTGCGAGAAATATTACGATGGCGAATTTACGGGTTTAATGATGAGAGGGAAAAATGATCAATAAAGATTTACTTGATATTCTGGCTTGTCCCAAATGTAAGGGGCCTGTCAGGCTTACTGAAGCAGCCGATGGTCTTGTCTGTGAAAAGTGTCGGTTGCTGTACGAGATTCGTGATGATATACCGGTGATGCTGATTGATGAGGCCAAGGATATCGATGGGCAGGGAAGGTAGTTTGTTTCAGCTCTCGAGCTTGTTTTTGAACTGTTCGTTTACCTTGTATACAAAGGCCAGAACCTCGGCCACGGTGCGGTAGAGCTCGGCCGGGATCTCCTGCCCCAGGGGGACTTTTGCCAGCAGTTCAACGAGATCGGGGTCTTCCTGGATGTGAATACCAGCCTCTCTGGCGGTTTCGATGATTTTCCGGGCAATTTCTCCTTTGCCACTGGCCACGACCCTGGGGGCGCTGCTTTTTTCAGCGTCGTAAACGATGGCAACGGCCTTGTCCATTTTTTGGTTCTCGGCCATATTATACCTTTGTATTCAGAAGTGATTGACCAGCCGGCATCAGCAGTCTGACCAGATCTGTGTTGGGGGCGTTTGCCGTTCCTGAAAAAGAAAGCCCCTGAAGTGGCATCTCCGTCAGTTGCTGTTTGAGATCGTCACTGAACTGACTGACGAAATCAGCCTTTTCCTGAGAATCACAGTTGAATCGCATCCATAATCCCTCCTCTGTCTGTAGAAATTCGATCTGGAGATTGCCAAGCCCGGTCAAGGCCAGATGGAGGGAAAAGTGTAGTTGTTTACTCTTCTCCTGACCTTCTGTCTCTTGTTCCTGTTTCTGATCAATAAGAAGGTAACCCTGATCCAGAAAAGGGAATGGCAGGGGAAGGATTATGGTGTTTTCCTGCCCCAGACGCAACTGACTTAACTGGAAACTCTCGATTGTGGAGAGTGCAGATTTGCTAGCCTCTCCGATCTTTTCTGATTCTCCAAAAAGATGTGCTATCTCCAACAACGCTGATTTAAGGGTGCCGGCTCCTTCACTTTTCAGTCCTGTTTGCAGTTTTGCTTCCATCTGCAGACCGAGGGAGTCAATCATCTGCCGTAGAAGGTTTCCCCCTTCTGTGCTGTCCAATGGTCGTTGCTGCAGCGCAATAAAATTTTCTAATACCTGAAGGCTTGAGCTTGATAGAGTCTCTATTGCCGGATTTGGAGGTTGTTGAAGCAGCTGGAGAAGATTGGTCAGATCAATATTTTGACCGACAAAGCTCAGTGAGTGTCCCAGGAATTGCTGCAGGGGAGAGCTGATAATCTTGAGTTCAAGTTGGGGGCTGGTGGCGGTAACCTCGAGCTGAAGCGATTGGCCAGGGGTGAGGGTAACAGAGTCAGCCTGGACCATGAGACGGTTTGGACCTATATCGAGGACAAATTTATTTTCACCTGCACCATTGAGCACGAAGGCCTGTACAGTCTGGCCTTCCTGCATATGATGCGGATTCTGTTGTTGTCCACCTGCTCCGGAAGTTGATGAGCCGAGAATGGCGGAAGGTGAGAGGGGGGCAATTGGTTCCATGGTCTTCTTTCGGCAGAAAAGGAAATAATCTTAACGTAGCTTGTCGATTTGATAGACCTTCTTGAAATGATACGTTGTGAGTAACTATTTATTCAAGGATTAAGACTGCGTCTCCGCGCGAAAAAAAATGTTGTACAATGGCTCATAGTTGTTGTTTTAAGTCGTTATTCCGGCACGACGGGTTGCTCTGAGGCGGGCTAGTTATGCTATCTGAATGTTTTCACGGAGTTGTCTGCGTTGTTCCTTCAAACAACAGGATACGATGAAATCGCGTTCTTTCTGTTCAAGTTCATCAAACTGTAATGCTATTTGCCAATGTTCTCTGCGTAACTTTTTCATCCGGATAACGTGCGATAGGCAGTGAATTTCTTTATCAGTATGGGGAATCTTAATATGAAGCTTGATGCGTTGTTTGTTGAGAAATTCTTTTGGGAAAATAGCCAGGGTTCCACCTCCGGAAAGATCCAGGGTCTCGCCAGTATGATTCCAAGCCTTGGCTCTTTCTTCGGGACCAGGTTCGTAACTGGCAGAGATGGCGGCTCGTACATCTGCGCGGTAATAGGCGCGCATACTGGTAGGGTCAATGGTGTTTTGGGCAACCAACTCCAGGATCCGGTCCCCTTTGCTTGATTCAATCCCAGCCTTGAAGGTGATTGATTTGTCTTCGCCTTTCACGGCTACGAGGCAACTTCTCTTGGTATCAATATCTAGAGGGAGCTGTTTTGGGGGAAAGACCAGAAAGAAATGAGGAGCCTCAGACTCTTTGTAAATACATTTGAGCTGCACGGAACCACCGCTTAAAAGCGGCAGATTTATTTCAGCAGCTTGGCTGTCCTGGAGCTTTTTGATAAGATCAACGAGAGAATATGGCATTGGACATTAAGGGAGTAGGGTAAAATATAAATTTCGTTTATGTCTCTTTAACCTGAACTTTGAGACGAAGCAGACGACGTTGGGTAATCAGACACTGGCCAACGATCCTGTCTCTGTCTTCATCGTTGATCTCGTCGTAATGATAGGCGACCACAAAACTATTTTCTTCGACCTCCGAAATCCTGACCGGAAGGGCTAGAAAAGTGATGACA
The DNA here is from genome assembly GCA_013792135.1 of Desulfocapsa sp. Lineage (GTDB taxonomy): Bacteria > Desulfobacterota > Desulfobulbia > Desulfobulbales > Desulfocapsaceae > UBA2270. The sequence goes on from VMSP01000024.1 coordinate 46,957, forward strand.
GAATCGGTTTGGTCATCATGGATGGGGAGCTGGATCCTGACCAGTTTGTCAGCTGGGGGCTTGTCTTGAAAAATGGCCAGGATACCGCTGCCGCTGATATCAATGCTGGTCCCGGAAAATTTCCAGTGTTCTTCCGGAGTGCCAAACCCTTCAGGCAACAGGGAGCTGACAATAATGGGTGTGGTATAATCAACCCGGAAATATTCGCGCATCTGCTCATGGCTGATGGTCTTTTGGACAATCATCTCCAGCACCTGATTGTTCACCACTTGCTCGATCATGGCCTCCAGAGAGACACTTTTGCCGGCCATATCCAAGTTGATGATACAGGGTGACTTGGTATCAAGGGCATTGACAGGCAGGGCACCGGGCTCAAACAGGAGATTGAAACGAGGGGTGGTTGTCTTCTGAAAGATACATTGTACTCGATATCGTTTATCGGTAGCTTGAAGCGGCAAAAAGATTCTAACCGGTTTGGTATCTGGAATATTATTGATGAAATTAGTTTGTGTAGTCACGATGAGCGTTCTCTGAATGAAGGTTCAGGGTATTGGGACGATGGACGAGTTTTATATATTCCCCGGCTCTTATACGGCGCATAGGAACCCAGATATAAAGATTCTTTCAGCGTCTTTGCGGGCGCTTAATCTCAAATCTATGGTCAGGTGAATAGTAAAACTTTTTTTATACTATCAGTCTTGACAAGAACTATCAAGATTTCTGTGTATTGTCGATTCGTTCAGCAACTTTTTTTTGACCAGCAAGGTTTGTTCCCATACCTGATCACAGCTCAGCATAACTTTTGCCAGGATATGTTGGTACCCTTTGACAAAATGTGTGTTTACAATTTCCTGGCCGGCAAGATTCATAATGGCAATGAGTTGATCATCCTGACTTACCATGTCTTGTTGCATCTTTGCAAGTTGCCGGCTTCTCAGCAGGATCTGTTGGGGGGACAAGGTGGGAATGTCGGCTGTCAGAGAAAATGCGGCCTGTTCCAGGAGGGTATATCGTGCTATAGCGTTGCGGAAGGATTTTTCTACATCGATGATTGCTTGAGGGGAAGGCGGAACGAAAGCGGTGATTGCCGGCGGAGTCCCCTCAGCGTACATGATTGAGGATGCCGCCGTTTTGAGAAGAAGTGCTCTGGCGGTATCCGTTCAGGGCAGTGCGACCACCCTGTATTGCCTTGATATCATGGGCAAGCAGGGATTTTATATTATTGATGACAGAGAGAAAAGAACGGTTATGGGTCAGAATCTGTTGCATAAGCTTTTGGCGCCTGTCCATCAATGGATGAGAAGAGAGATGGGCGGAGAATGTTGGTTCCATTTCTTTCAGGATAGCGATAAGCTCTTGATCGGCAAGAGCTGCCTTTTCCTGCATCTGCAGGATCTCTGTTCCGCTGCTGTCAAATGTTGAAGGGGTATTGTCGCCCCTGTCATGGTTGATGGCCTCAAACAGGGCGAGTATATCCTCATAACGGTTGACTGAAGTCTGGAGCAGGGTATCAAAATCGCTCATGGTTTGTTGTTGAGGTATGAGTTCAGGCATAAGATGAGGCATAATTCGTCACGTTTTCATAGCTGTTTACCATTTTTTAATCATAGGTCGGACTTAATTCCGACAACAGGGGCTTCGTGGCAAGCCCATCGTCAGGTTAAAACCCGACAAACAAACGGAATCATTTATAATGAAATTGTATAATTAACACGTTCCGGTTAGTTTTTTGCATTGAGTCCCCCTCCTTTTTTCAAGGAGGGGTTAGGGGTGGTTGCTTTTTATTTTCACAATTTTAACCACCCCCAGCCCCTCCTTAACAACAGGAGGGGAGCAAAAGTATTTCAAACAGTAATCGTTTTCCGTATCTTTTATCCCGCGGCGTTAAGGGGGACATACACTTTTTCAAGTTGAGCTTGTTGTGTTTTTTGCTCGGTCACTGTCTTCGTCTCGTCCTGTTGCTGGTGGTTGATGTCAATGGCCTGGCCCCAGGTCTCACGGAGGTCTACCAGCAACCCTTCAACGGTTTTCAGCTTTTCTCCGCTGTCATCTTTGCGGGCAGCGTTCAGTTCACGAATCATGAATTGATAGAGTCCATCCAGGTCGGCGGCAATTTTACCGCCTATTTCATGGTTCAGGGTGTTGGAAAACTCAACAATGATGGCCATTGTCTTGCTGATCCGCTCCAGCTTCTGCACCTGATTTCCCTGTTCCCCGGCCATGATCGCCTGACGGGTAAAACGGATGGCGCCATCATAGAGCATGATCAGGATCTGTTCCTGGGTGGCTGTATAAATCTGATTTTGCTGGTATTGCTGCTGTTGCTGGTATTGATTGGCGTAAGCGTTCATAGTTAAGTCCCTTTAACTTTTAACCTTTCATCATGTTGCTCAGCAAATCCATTTGCTGAGTGAGGAAATCCCCTTGAGCATTCAAGCCGCTGACGAGCGCTTCCATTGTGGTATATTGGGCCCGCAATGAGGCCTCTCTTTTGGCCATTCGTGGTTCCATATTGATGATCTGGTCATCAAATCGCTTAACAGAGAGATCGTAACTCTTTTTCTTACTGGCATACAGCCCGTTGGTACTGCTGGTCACATCGAGCAGGTAATAGTTGAATTTTTTCATGATCCCGTCAACGCTGTCTTTGCCGGAGAGCAGGCTGACGGCACCCTCAAAATTGTCCTGAAGGGCCGCATCCATTGTGCTGTTGTTCTGGGCTAGAGTGCCATCCCATTGGGTAGTAATGCCGAGCTGGGACAAGACACTCATGGATGAGTTGCCGGTGTTGATGACCGAACTTAAAACCGATTGCAGGCCGCGTTTGACACTATTAATTGAGGAATCACCCCGCAGGACCGAGCCAAGGAGTTCCGGGCTCTCGGCATCTGTGGTGGTGTCAGTTTTGCCAAACTCGTCATAGCCGGAGAGTATCCAATTCATGACCTTATTGTAGCTGGTCACAAAGGTGGTCAATTTTTCCTTCAGGGCACTGCTGTCTGGTTTTATTTCCAGTAGATGTGTCTTGTATGGTGGTATTCCTGTAGCATCTGCCTCACTGACGGCGTTGAGATTAAGGGTAACGCCGCTGATGGCACCGCTGATGGTGTTGCTGTTGCTGACCACTTTTATGCCATCGACATAGGCCACAGCCTGTTGAGCTGTTTGAGTCTTGGTAGTGTTAAAGGCGATTGGGCTAGCATCGGCGGCCTTCAGGTCACTGGCCACGCTGAAGGTGGCGCTGGAGTCGGTACCGGTAAAGACCAGACGATAGGGGGTGTCGGTGCCATCATTGATGAGGGTGGCTTTAACCCCGGTGTCGGCGGATTTTTCATTGATGGCACTAGCCAGACCAAGCAGGGAGTTATTGTCTTCACTAACCGTGATAACGGTGTCTTCGCCCTCGCCGTTGGTAATGGTAAAGGTGCCGCTGCCGAGCAGGGGATCTGTCTGTGATGCCCAACCTGCGCTGACGGTCTTTTGCACCTGGGCCAGCTGCTGCACGGCGATATTATAGCTGCCGCTGGCGGCGTCGGCGCTGGTGGCAGTAAAGGGTGCGCTCGCGCTTAAGGAGACACTGGTGGATTTGACTTGACTGGTGAGGGTCATGTCGCTGACCGCGCTTTTCAGGCCATCGAGGGTGGTCTTGAACTGGGCGTAGGCCTCAATGCGACTGGTCGCCGCGGTTTTTTTGGCTTCCACTCGGGTAATGGGCGCCCGTTCAAGCTCCATCAACTGAGTGACGATTTTATCGGTGTCTATACCGGTGGAAAGTCCGCTGAATGTGATTGACATTTTTATTCCCCTCCGAGAAAAAACACCTTGCTATCTTGTTCTGGTTCCCACGCGCCGCATGGAAATCGAATGGTGCCTGCGTTTGCAGGCAGTGAAATGAATGCAGTGCATCCAAGATGGTTCTCATGCGCCCCGTAGGAAGTGCTCTTGTGGGGCGCATGGGAACCAGATGTAAAAGAGTACACCTCATCTGTTTGCGGTGAAAACGACACTTTCCATCCAGCACTGTCCCTCCTGTCATTTCGACCGGTAGGGAGAAATCATAATCGCTTTTTTGATAATCCGACGGGAATGTAAGGTTGCTTACTCCGTTCGGAATGCCAACAAAAGCTAGGGTCTTACGCCTGCGTATCCACGAGATTGCCGCGCAGATCTTCCAGTGCCTGCGACAGATTCAGCATCTCTTCCGCCGGCATCTGGCGTACCACCTCATTGGTCTTAGTGTCATAGATCTTGACAATGAGATCGGCGTTGTCGTTCTGCTCAAAACGGACACTGTACAATCCATCTTCAGTGATTCCCTTGATCTGGCTGAGCAGTTCTTCCGACTGGACTCCCTTTTGTGAGGAAGGAGCCTCTGGCGTATCCGCAGTTTTGTTCTTCCGTTGTGAATCTATCTGCTCGGGGGCCTGGGCCTTCTGCTGCACGGCTCCACCGACGCTACTGGTCATATCTATATTCATTATGTTCTCCTCCCTTGCGGTCAAGGGAAGAGGGGTCGGCCGCGAAGCCGGCCCCTCTTTATTTTCCATCTGGTTCCCATGTGTCGCATGGGAACTCTATTCTGCCTGCGTCGCAGGCAGTTGGCAGTTAGCTTACCTTCTTATCCCAACAGGGACAATGCCAACTGTGGAGCCTGATTTGCCTGTGCCAGAATAGAGACACCGGCCTGCTGCAGGATGTTGTTCTTGGTCATTGCCGAGGTTTCCTGGGCAATGTCCGCATCCAGAATCCGGCTGCGGGCAGCTGAGAGATTCTCAGAGACGTTGGCCAGATTGGAGATGGTGGACTCAAAACGGTTTTGGACCGCACCGAGATCACCACGCATGGAGTCGATCTGGGCCAGAGCGCTATCAACACTGGAGATGGCAATAGTGGCACCCTGACGGGTTTCGATATTAACCTGATCAATGGTGGTGGTGGTATTGCCTAGAGAAGTCAAGCCAGCATCGGCAAGTCCTTGGCTGGTCCCGGTGATTTCGATATCAGCGGCACTATCCAGAGAGATACTGCCGTAATACGTTCCATCTGTAAAACCGGTTCCAGTAACTCCGGTCAAGGTTTCAGCGATGGTCATGTTTGTCCCATCATCCACTGTCTTGGCGATATCGATCTTTCCAGTATCGGCATTGACCGAGGCAGTATAGGTCCCATCTGCCGTAATCGCAGCAGCAACCTCAAAACTGGTTACTTGGCCGTCATTGTTCCCGGCATTGTTAGCATCAAAACTAATATTTGTTGTTGTCGTCCCATCACTAATGTCCAATGAATAAGTTTGGACGGTATCTGCAAAACCAGTTTTTGCTTGACCATCAGCATCAACATTAATAGCCACACCACTGCCAGCATCACCAGTGATGACTACATTACTATACGTAGTCTGACTAGCAAGGGTATTGACTACTGTACCGGTCCAGGCTGCAGTTTGAAAACCTTCAGTTGTGACTTCCGTAGTCTCAGCAACAGTAATATTTTCACCACCAGCGGCATTGAAGAACCAGCCGGCAGCATTACCACTAACAGTGATTCCGATAGCTGCCAGGCCATCCGTCACTGTACTATTCGAGCCATCGAGCAATGCAGTCATCTGTGCGGCTGAAGTTCCCGTGCCGGTACCGCCAGTGATGTCGAGAATATCAAAGCTTCCCTGAGAGGTTGAAACTGTCAATTTATAGTCAGTTCCAGCAGAAAGGGCTGTAAATGCACCTGAAGTTGTACTGATATTTGCCGCTGCCACTGCAGTAGCGCCTACGCCAGCGGTGTTGATGGCATCAGCAAGGGCTGCAGCATCACCGGTAGAGGTAATTCCAAAACCGTTGACGGTTAAATCACCAGCAATGATAGCAGCACCTGAGACATCTGCTCCAGTTTGTATGTTTCCTGCTGTGGCAACAGCAAGATTTCCGAAGGACAGGGACTGGGTGTTGGTGGCCGTAGCCGTGACAGTGGAATCGGCAGCTGAAATGGCTGCCGCCTGCGCGTTGGCGTCTCGGGCGACGATACCCACGTCATTGCCGTTAATAACCAGTTCGCCTGCAGTCAGGGTGCCTGCGACAGCAGTACCGGTTACCGGAGTACCATTCGGTGCCAAAATCTTGGTACCGTCGGAACTCAGATCAGCCGTTTTGGCACTGGCGATATCAAAGCTGATGGTCTGCTGGGTGCCGGCATTGGCGCCCACCTGGAAGGTGGAGACTCCGGCGGTACCATCGAGCAGCTTCTTGCCGTTGAACTCGGTTGTTTCGGCAATACGGTTCATCTCTGCCTGCAACTGGGCAACTTCTGCCTGTAGAGACGCTCGGTCACTGGTACTGTTGGTATCGTTTGCTGACTGGACAGACAGCTCACGCATACGTTGAAGAATATTGGTTGTTTCCTGAAGGGCACCCTCAGCCGTCTGGGCCAAAGAGATACCATCGTTGGCGTTACGTCCTGCTTGATTCAGACCGCGGATCTGCGAGGTCATACGATCTGAAATTGCCAGTCCTGCTGCATCGTCCTTAGCGGAGTTGATACGGAGACCAGATGACAAACGCTGCATTGATTTTGACAGCGCTGATTGAGATGTGCCCAGGTTACGCTGAGCATTGAGAGACATTACGTTTGTGTTAATTGTTAATCCCATGATATTCCTCCTTGAATATATAAGTATGGGGTACTGCTGGGCGTCCTTGCCCGGGTCGAGCAATTTTTTACTGCTTTATTTACTACCGGTTGTGCTTTGATTGTATCTGGGTTGTGGCACCTCCTTTGTTGGTAAATTTTTGTTTCATAATTTTCTATCGGTCATCTGTTAAAAAGACTTTAGGGGAAAATGCAATAAAAGAGTTTTTTCCCTTAACAGATCTATCGGTGCCGGTAGAGAAGAAGTTTAGGAGAAAAATGAAAATAAATGATGACCGGAATAAATGTCGGCTTTTTATTCATATCTGGTCGTTCAGTATAAAAGATTTCTCGTGCAGAGACGCTGAGGTGCAGAGAAAAACTCCATCTGATTCCCATGCGTTGCATGGAAATCAGGACAAAACTTCTTTTGCTTTTCTCTGCGCGAGGTCAGTATTTAATCTGTAGAAAGCTTTTTTATTTCACAGTAGAGCGTTTCAATTTGTTTTTTTAACCGAGGTAAATCATCAATCACTGTTTGCCACAGGACGTCAATATCAACACCAAAATATTCATGGATAAGGATGTTACGCATTCCTTTCATCTGAATCCAGGGAATCTCAGGATATTTCGACTGGATAGATTCAGGAATATGACTTGCAGCTTCTCCTATGATCTCAAGATTGCGAATTACGGCATCAATGGTTTTCCTGTCTTGTGACCACGAGGAAAAATCAAGGTCTTTGGTATATTCCGCGATGAGATTTAATGAGTCGCTTATGTCATCCAGACGAAATTACCAGTTCCTAGGCGACACGCACTGCCTCATGCATGATTTCGTCTCTTAATTGCTTTTTAAGTGCACCTTCCGTAACAAGGTCAACTGGTCTGCCTACAATAGTTTCCAGATACTGTTTTAAATGAAGAAAATCGAAAATTCCAGGTGTATTGCGATAACGAACAAGGATGTCGATATCACTATCAGGTTGGGCAGTGCCTCTGATTACTGAACCGAAAATTGATAATGATTCGACGTGAAAGCGGTTGTAAAGTACGTCTTTATGAGCTTGGAAGGCAGTACGTAATTGATCATCAGATTTTCCCATGATTGAGCAACCTCTTGTATCGTAAGGAATTTATAAGGAAAGTTGTCTGCTGTCAGTCTAAGACTAAAGCAAAAAGAAATGCAAGAAAAAAACATTATGTTGAGTTGTTATCTGGTATCCATGCGCTGAAGTATGGGAACCAGATAAAAAATTTTCCCTGCGTCTCAGCGCCTCTGCGCGAGGTCAGTCTTTAATCTGTGAATCAAGGTGAATCGTTATGTAAGTTTTGGTATAATCAGATTGTGCAATCGGTTTAGTTGGGTCAAGATGGAGAATAAAAGGAAAGCACAAAGACGACAAAGGCCGGTTGCTATCAGCAACCGGCCTTTCTTATGCTCTATCTAATGTGAAAATTATCCCTGCAGTAACTGCAGTGCCAGCTGGGGTGTCTGGTTGGCCTGGGCCAGGATGGCAACGCCTGCCTGTTGCAGAATGTTGCTCTTTGTCATGGCCGAGGTCTCCTGGGCAATGTCTGCATCAAGAATCCGACTGCGGGCGGCGGAAAGATTCTCGGATACATTCTGCAGGTTGGAAATGGTGGATTCAAAACGATTCTGGATGGCACCCAGATTGCCGCGGATGGTGTCGATCTGGCTGATGGCGCCATCAATGGTCCTTATGGCGTCGCTGGCTCCTTCGACCGTGCTGATATCCACATCGTCGACGGAGTCGAGTGTGCTGGCATTGGCAACCCCTGCTGTGCTATCGAAAAGGGAACCGACGCCGCCATTGATAGTGCTGCTTACGTTGAAGGTACCCGTGCTGTAGAAAGTGACCTCACCGCCTACAACGGTGGAATCAGTCACGCTGCCGGCATCGCCTGCTAGTGCTACTCCTGCACCTTCATGGCCGGTAATCGTTATGGTGTCGGCGGGGTTGTCATTGCTATGGGTATAGTTGCCAATCTTGATGTCATAGCCGGCTGCCTGGGTTAAAGTGATGCTGGTCTTGTTGCCACTCAGGGTGGCGGTTATGCCGCTTTTTCCTGACTGCCCATTGATGGCGGCGGCCAAGGAGGTGAAATCGTCAGTGGTCACAGTGGCGCTGATCGGGATGGGTGTGGCGTTGCTGCCCTGCAGGGTGATTCCTACAGTACCATCACTGACCAGTCCGGAGATGGTAGCCAGGGTTCTGGCCTGGGCGGTCACGCCGGTGATTGCTGATTCGAGATTGACCGTATTGGCAATCACCTTGGCGCTGGCGTTTTGATCTATGGTGGCGGTGCGGGTGCCTTCAGGACCGACAATATTTAATATTTGAGCCTCAACGTTGTTGCCACCATCTGTGTCAGCCGCAGCTACGGTTGCTGTCTCAATGCCAAGGGCATCGGTAGTGGTCGTTGTAGTTGTACTGGCTGGAGTTATTGTATCTGCAAAAGTTCCTCCAGTCAGGGCGTTGCTGCTTACGGCAGTGCTTCCAGGGCCGGCAAATGTAACCGTGCCGCCTATTGTGGTGGAGTCTGTGCCGCCGCTTGTCAGGGAAATGGTGCTGGCTGCAATAGTGCCACCAGCGCTATTGAGGAAATCTCCTATTTTAATATCAGCACCGGTGCTATCGGTCAGGGTTATCACATTACCACTGATGGTAGAGTGGATGCCGGTCGTTGCGAATGCTCCGTCGATTGCGGTATTCAAGGCAGAAAGGTCTGCTGATGTCACGGCAGTGGAGGGGATATTGACTGATCCGCCACTGCCGGTCAGAGTAAAACTGACATTCCCGTCAGCAGAAAGTGTACCGATGGTGGCGGTGGTGGCAGCGGTAGCAGTCCAGCCGGTGGCAGTCGTTACGGCGGGAGTAACCAGTGCGGCAATCTCTGCTGCACTCATATCGGCGGTTACGCTTAGGGACGCAGTAGCGCTGGAAATATCATTCGTGATTGTAAGGGTCTGTATTCCGACATTATTGCCAGCGGTGGTGTCATTAGCGGCTGCCGCTGGAGTAAGTGCAAAGAGAGAAGTTGTTGAAGCCGGTATTGTTGTGGTAATGACGGTGCCAGAGGGAGTACTCGTTGATGCCAGTGAGTTAATCCCCAGATCCGCAGCCTGAGCAGAGGGGATGGAGAAGGAAATAGTCTCGTTGGCATTGGCGCCTACCTGAAACTGGGCAATGTTCAGGGTGCCGTCGAGGACGTTTTTGCCGTTAAATGAGGTGCTGCTGGCAATTCTGGTCATCTCCTGCTGGAGCTGGTCGACTTCGGCCTGAAGAGAGGTGCGATCCGAGGCGCTGTTGGTGTCGTTGGCTGACTGAATGGCCAGTTCCCGCATCCGCTGGAGGATGTTAGTGGTCTCCTGGAGCGCACCTTCCGCCGTCTGGGCCAGGGAAATACCGTCGTTGGAGTTTCGCGCGGCCTGATTCAGCCCGCGGATCTGGGAAGTCATCCGGTCGGAAATGGCCAGACCGGCTGCATCGTCTTTGGCCGAGTTGATTCTCAGGCCGGAAGAAAGCCGCTGCATGGAGCGGGAAAGATCATTCTGTGATTTACCTAAATTGCGTTGAGCGTTTAATGATGGAACGTTTGTATTGATTGTAAGTGCCATGGTCGATCCTCCTTGAAAGGGTAGCTTGGCGTCGTAATCTTTACAAACGTAATGTCGGTGTTGCTGTCGGTTTCTCAGGCCGTTGTTCTTTGTGTTGTACCTCGCAGGTAACTCACTTTTCGTCAGGGGTGCGGGAAAACTTTAGGGGTTTTCTGGAGAAATGACGCTAAGGTTGAAAAAACTTACCACCCCCAATCCCTCCTAAAACAGGAGGGGAGTAAGAGTGGCTATTCTTGATCAATCTCTGAAGCAGGAAACCACCCCCAACCCCCTCCTTGTTTTTAAGGAGGGGGTTGGGGGTGGTTCCTTTTCATCAATTTTAAAGAGGCTTGGCAATGTTCCATAATCGACCGGGATTAAAATCTATCCGTAAGGGGCAGGGTGAATTTATCCTAACTCGCTTACAAAACAATATCGACAAGTTGCATTATATCCTGGACAACACCTCCCACAACTGATAGAAGATTCATATTACAAATATGAGGGAGGAGTTACTTTGAATGTGAACCATGTCATA
>VMSP01000142.1 GCA_013792135.1 Desulfocapsa sp.
ATGATACCTTCGCACTGTGGGAGAAATCCCATATTGCCCTCCTTTATTATGGTTAGTTTGCCAAAACTATTATTACCATAAAGGGGAGGGCATTTTTTACTCTCACATCGTCAAGGTCTCTCTTTTTCTACGCTACCAATCATTTGATTCAACTTGGGGGTGGCGATCAGAGCATTGAACTTCAAGCGTTTAACCTTTTCCTTGAATCGTCCAGGCACAACCCATCCAACGCGCAGATCCGGAAGCACGGTCTTGGAAAAGGAGGAACAGTAAAGGACAAGCCCCTGCTCATCGTACTGTTTCAGGGTAGTCGGTCTGGTCTCGCCAAAATAAAGTTCTCCATAGATATCATCCTCAATGACCGGGATTCCCCGTCCGCAAATCATGCGGACCATTTCCCGTTTTTTTTCTCCAGCAACCCGGTAGCCCAAAGGGTTGGGGAAATTGGAATTCAGCAGCACAGCCCGCACATCATGTTCTTCCACAGTGCGGGCCAGCACATCAAGATCCAGGCCATGAACAGGATCGGCAGGGAGCTCAAGCACCCGCATATTCAGGTCTTCAATCAACTGAAGATAACAGAGAAATGTGGGAGACTCAACCAGGATAATATCACCGGGACTGGCGACGGCCCGCAAACAGAGATTGATGGCATCCATGCAGCCGCCGGTGACAATGATTTCTTCACCCGAAAATCCGTCATACCAATCCAAATGACGGGCAATCTGCCTTTGCAGCTCCGGCTGGCCAGTGGGAGAACCGTACCCTGTTCCTCCTGCCTTTAATAGATATGTTGCTCCAATCTCACGGGCCATTCTGGACAGTTGTTTGACCGGAAGCAGCTCCGGCCCTGGAATGGCCGCACTAAATGGAATCATCTCAGGATGATCAAAAAGATTCTGTAACACCCCGGCCAGGGTGTTGACCTTGACTTTGAGCGGCTTGAGAAAGAAATGCCCTGCCGCCGGCAAAGGTAGCAACTTCTTTATCTGCGCCCGCACATAAAAACCCGATTTGTTCCGGGCTTCAATCACTCCACGATTCTCCAGCTCAACATAGGCCTGATACACTGTGGACAGCGACAAACGTTTCTGCTTCTGAACCCTACGCAGGGAAGGTAATCGTTCACCAATGGCAATATGACCAGACGCCACTCTGCCCTCAATCTCATTTGCCAACCGAATATAGTGGAATTCCACCATTTCCTCACTGAACCTCTTTCATCTGTTCTGTATGTTTTATCAATAATCTGTATCTGTACCACCATACCAGAATATGTCATACTGCACCAAGCGAAAACAAACCGCACCCCCTTGTCAGGAGGCAAGCAATATGACATCCATGGGACAAATCACCCGCATCATTCTCTGGCTGTTCACCCCGGAACCCAGCGATAACATCCGGAACAACGACCGTTCTCCAATCAGTCATCCGACAGAGAGCAAGGCTCCCTGTCCAGGTTGGGTCAAGGTCCTGTTCTGGTATGGAGTCACCCTGATCATTACCCTGTTTACTGGAATACCAAGATAAACAAAATCTGTACTGGTCACAAGCACCGATCAGAGATATTTTTCAGGTAAAGGTTTTTCATTCCAGCCACGATTCTTCGATGTGGATACCAGACTTTCAGCCCTTTTTCCTTGCAGATAAAGGCAAGAAAGAGTAAATCTATAACATTCCGTTATGTTAGAAGCCGCTACGGCTCTCTATGCCGTTCTAGTCATTTCAAATGGCAAGGTTCTGTTGGTCCAACGGTTTAGCATGACACACAATCCTTCCTTTCTGCAACCAGGCAGAAACAACCATTTTCACAGAGTATCCCATGCTGCAGCTCCTCCGTAACAAAGCACAATCCGTCGTTATCCAGGCCCTTATCCTGATTATCGCCCTGGTTTTTATCTTCTGGGGCGTAGGCACCAACATGACTAATAGTCGGGATGCCGCTATCTCGATAAACAACGAAGAGATATCCTTCCAGGAATTTCAAAAGAGCTACGAGCAGGCAATAGCCGGCTACCGACAGCAATTTGGCGATGCCATCTCCGACGAGCTCCTCAAAGGTCTTGGAGTGAAACAGCAAGTTATCAATCAGCTGACCCAAATCACACTCCTGCGTCAAGGCCTCAACACCATGGGCATCATGGTAACTCCTGTCGAAATCCAGACCGCCATCGAGAAGATGCCCCAATTCCAGAGAGAAAGCAGCTTCAACCTGGATGCCTACCAAGCGATCCTGAGCGCCAACCGTCTGACCCCCCATAAATTCGAAGGTTCCATAGGTCGTGATTTGCTTAGCGAAAAAGGCGTCATCTTTATCAATAACTTCGCCACCACAGTAAGGGATGCTGAGATCAGTGAGATATATCACCGTGACCAGGAAACAGTTACTGTGAAGGTTGTCCAGATTTCACCTGATCTCTTCAATGACAAAATAGTGGTAGATCCACAAGACCTTGCCGCCTGGTTTGAGACCAAAAAAGATAATTACAAGACAGAACAGAAAATCAAAGTGCAATACCTGAGCTTTCCCTACAATGCCCAGCAAGAGAATATAACGATCAGTGATGAGCAGGTTCTGGCCCAATATGAAAAAGATAAGGCCGCATACCAGATCCCAGAAAAACGACACGCGAAGCATATTTTGTTCAAAACAGAAGAGAACAGCTCTTCCGAAAAACAGACTGCACAACTGAAAAAAGCAGAAGAAATTCTGGCCAGAGCCCGTTACGGTGAAGATTTTTCCACACTGGCCACGACCTACTCAGAAGATCAGTCTAAGGCGACAGGCGGAGATCTGGGGACCTTTGCCAGAGGACGTATGATCAAGGAGTTTGACGATGCAGTATTCTCCATGCAGCCAAATACCATCAGTGATATCATAAAAACACAATTCGGCTATCATATCATCAAACTCGAGAATATCCTGCCCGCAGTGACCCAACCCCTTGAGGAAGTGCGTGCCACTATTGTAACAAAACTGCAGACCGAGCAGGCAAGGCCCGCCACTTTTCAAATGGCCAACGAGGCCTATGAAGGTATTATTGCCGCCGGCAGCCTGCAGGCCTATACCAAAAAAAATACTGAAAAAACAGTTATTCCAACCGATTTTTTCAGTCGTACCTCACCGCCAACTGACCTGAGCCATGATGCCAAATTTATGGACACCGTCTTTTCCCTGAAAAAAGGGGAACTCAGTTCCCTGATTGAAGATCCATCCGGTTATTTCATCCTTTTTGCCGAAGACATTCAAGAACCTGCCCCACCCAAACTTGAGGCAGTAAAAGAACAGGCGACCAAAGATTTCAAGCTTGCCAAGACCAAAGAAATGGCCAAGGAAACAGCGACTGCTCTCTTGGCCAAAGCAAAGGGAGGAGCTGATCTTGAGACAAGTGCCAGGGAGGAAAAATTACCAACCATCACGTCAGGCCCTGTCCGTAAAAACAGTCCGACCCCTGACCCTGCTCTGCCGGCATCTCTCGTTGATCAGGCCTTGCGACTGGGTGCCAAGAGCCCCTTTCCACAAGAGGCCCTGGCAGTCGGAGATGATTTATACATCTTGCAGTTTGTTGAAAGAAATTTACCTGAAATCAGTAAATTAGACGAGACCGCCAAACAAAATTACACCGCCACCCTGCTCAAACAAAAACAAGATCGGCTGCTTGGCTCCTGGCTGAAACACCAGGAAAAAAATGCCAAGATATTCACCAGCAAAAATATCTGAGGCTGAATGGTGGTACCACAAAGTATTATCATATCTGGGCTTACCAGCCTGACCATGGTTGTTCTTACTCTCCTTTCCTGAATTCGCTTCCATGTCGTGGCGCCTGACACCAGAATTCATTGATTATTCTTCGTTGTAAATCAGCTATTCCCGATATGTCAAAAACATCAATAAGAACAAGGGAGTAGAAATAATGTGTTCGCAAACTTTGTCACATCCTTAAAAAGATCATGAGCAACCTAACTATTTGTTTTTATAATATAAAAAATCTAAGCGCCGAC
>VMSP01000027.1 GCA_013792135.1 Desulfocapsa sp.
ACCAGATCGGAAAATCTTTTTATAAATTCTTTCATGAGCTGCCTCCTGTTGTATTGAAATTTGTGAGGATCTTTCATTATACAACAGTGGCGGCTCATATTGTTCGATCATTTGGGTTGCGGGCGGTTAGCCCGCTTTGGATATTTCACCTTCATTTTTTCTAATCTACACGATACAATATTATAATGGTCTGTTGTATCAACTTAATTTCCAAAATATCGCATCAGATTTTTTGTCAATTTACCTACAACAGACCAAGTAACGTTCAAAGGGTTTTGTATTCAACAAAAGTTCCCCAAAAACCTTAACCAAGGAGAATACCATGTCTAAGAGTGTTTACAAAATAATTGAAATGGTCGGATCAAGCCCGGATTCATGGGAAGAGGCTACCCAGAATGCCGTCAAGGCCGCCGGACTAAGCCTGCGTGACCTGCGCATTGCAGAAGTTGTTACCCTCGATATGAAAATTGGTGAGGATGGGAAAGAAGCCATCTTTCGGGCACGTGTGAAACTCTCTTTTAAACTCCTTTCCGATTAACCCGTATTCTGCACAAAGATATTCCTGAGAAGTCGGAAAACTCAAAGGGGAATAATTGGAGTCGGAATTGACTTGCGGGTGTTCGGGACAAACATTACGACTCCAGCCCCACCCACACCTCGTTTCCAGGATATCCGTCCAAAGGGGATTTCCTGGAAACGACGGATCTCGTCTGGTTAAAGTATAATTAATACATTTGGTTATTGCGGCATTGATTGGTCTTGCCTGATAATTTGTAGTAGAAAAAGCGCCGAGAAGTGGGCAGGTGTGACCCTTCTGAATTCAACCGGGCTGCGAGATTTATTTATTCCTTCGTGTCCAGATCAAGAAAATCGCCATAAAGTTTTTTAGCGCAGTCAGGACAGATACTATGACTGAACTGGACATCGGAACGCGTTCTTATATACTCTTCAATCTGGTTCCAATAACCTTTGTCGTCGCGGATCTTTTTGCAGGCTGCACAGATCGGCAAAAATCCACTTAATGTCTTGACCTGAGCCAGGGCTTCCTGGAGTTCGGAAATCAGGTTTTCTCTTTCTTCTTCCAGTATTTTACGTTCAGTAATTTCTTCCTGCAATTGGATATTTGCAACCTCGATATCCTTGTTTTGCTTGGCAAGCGAGCAGTTAGTCTTGTCCAGTTCCACGGCGTATCGTGCGAGGGTGGCAAGCATGGAGTTGATGGAGGTTGCCAGCTGCCTGATCTCAAGAGGTCCGCGTTCGATGATCCTGACATTGGGATCAGATTGACTGCCGATGCGCGACACTGATTTTATCACATGCATGACTGGTGCAATCACCTGCAGCTCAAGGATAAGGGCCACTACCAGGCAAATCACAATGCTCATCAACAAGAAGAGCCAATGTAAGGTGTTTTTCGTCTGCAGACCCAGTTGATAAATGCTCCGCTCCAGTTTGGCTTCCAGAAGCAGGAGAGGATGGTCGGAAATATCATTGATCTGCAGGAAAGCGGCGATAGAATCTTCTCCATCACTCTGGACGGCCAGTTGCTTGCCTGTTTGCTGCATGCTCTGCAGTATCTCCCTTTGCTGTGAAGTTTTTTGGGTCAAGGGAAGCGGGATAATGGTCAAAATGATCTGCTGGCTTTCGGCAATCAGCTTCACTTCCTCGTCATCAAGATATCGTCCGAAGATAAGCGCTCCGCGTACCGGCCCCTGCTGCTCGCTGGTCAGGATTGGCCGTGAGGTGAAAAGCATAGCCCCATGGGGAAACTGGACAAGACCCTTATGAAAGCTTTGTGCGTCTTTGTGGATGAGTAACTCATGGTGACTCTTCAGAGAGGTAATAAATTCACTTGGCGGCGCGATTTTTTTACCGAGATTCTTGTCAAAAACATTCAGGGACACAGGTTTGCCCTCTCGGTCAAAAAAACCCAAGAAATCGAGTTTCATACTGGTAAAGGTTTCATCGGTCAGGTTTGAGGCAATGAATTCCGGGGACCCGGTTTCGATAAATGAATAGACATCGTCCCACCAGGCCCAGTCCCGGTTGATGGTATCTAATAGATCAAGTCGAGACTGGATTGCATTGTTAACTTCTCTCAGGCTGTGCTTGGCGCTATGAACTTCCAGTTCTTGGAAGCTTTCCATCAGGACGAACTTGGACACCGTGTGCATAAGAAGAAAGGATACAAGAAAGGTGCAGATCAGGATAAAAAGGGTTTTATAGCGGATTGAATCGAAAATGAACGATAAGCGTGCACGTCCGTTTTTCTGACCATCAGGTGATAGGAAATTGTTTTCCATAACAGTTCTCCCCTGAGATAAACGGCTAATTCAATTAAATCTATCTATAGAATTACATTTGGCGACTCATTGGGCTGGCATTAAATTAAAACTAAAACAACAATGGCTTGACTAATTCCTTTAAGCCAAGTGTTCATGCTAACGTCATAAATATAGTCTCTCTTTAATACGTTATCATATCCATCATTTGTAATTCAAGGTGAACCGTTGAAATTAAAGGGATATTCATGATACACTTTTTCAATGATAGAATGAATATTTTTCCTCGGGATTCTGGCGTAGCTGTAACAAGATGAAATCATAAAATTATTGGGATTTTCTGTTCCTTCAGACAAGAGACTTTTTCAATTGGCACCAAGAAATGTGAAAATAGAGGAGGCAGATGATAGAAATAATCAAGGCTCAAAAGCGTCATTTTTCTGATTTTGGGTGGTTGAAGACATACTGGCTTTTCTCTTTTTCCAGCTATTTTGATCCGCACAACATTCAGTTCGGATCCCTGCGCGTGTTCAATGACGATATCGTTGCCCCGGGAACAGGTTTTCCAACCCACCCGCACGAGGAAATGGAGATTGTGACCATCGTCCTTGACGGCGAGATGACCCACGAAGACAGTATGGGGAACAAGGCCGTGATCAGGGCAGGCGATGTGCAGCGCATGTCGGCGGGTACAGGCTTGACCCATTCAGAATTTAATCTGGCAGAAAAACCCGTGCATTTTTACCAGATCTGGATCTTTCCGGACCAAAAAGGTCTGGCGCCAACATATGATCAGAAGACCTATGGAGCCGGGGAATGGCAGAACCGACTTTTTCCCGTGGCGTCGGGTCAAAACATCTCAGGGGCAGTCACATTTCATACGGACGCCACCATCTATCGCTGTAATCTGGAGATGGGGAAAGAGGTCATCCACCAGACCATTGCAGGCCGCCTGATTTTTATGTACCTGACCGACGGTCATCTGTCGGCCAACAGCCATGAACTGCTTGCCAAGGACCAGGCGCGGATTGACATTCATGGGCCACTGGTTATTAAAGCTCAAGAATGTTCTGACTTTATTCTGATTGATGTCTCTGTGGGCACAGGAGTAGGATACAGCCCTGAGATATTGAAAGGACGGAGTAAGTAGGAGTCAACAGTAGGGTTGACCCGTTATCTCAGTTATGAGGATGAAAAACAATGAAAAGCATATTATCCGTAGTTGATCAATTAAATTGGGGGATTGTTATAATATTGTGTGCAACCCTCGGGCTTGCTCCCTTTTCCCCTCCTCATATTGTCGAAAAACTATCAATGTTGATAAAAGGAAACTTGATCAAGCCATTGGATTGGTTTGACTTGCTCTTACATAGCATCCCGTGGATTCTTTTAATCTTGAAAATAGTGGCATCAGTTATCAGAGGGAAATAACTATTTGGAAAGATGACTCAATGCGCATTTGGGATATAAATCCTGGATATTTAAATCGTCAAAGCCTGCTGGGAGAACATCGTGAGCTTCATGGCATCGTATCGATCATTGTTAATGGCAAGAAGGGATATGCCAACCACCCTGAGACCATTCGCTGGGTCGGTTATGGTTGGTCACTGAGGAAGCGTCACCAGTTGCTTGTTGCCGAAATGTCCCTGCGCGGCTTTCATGAAAAATCCCCTGTGCTGACCTGCACCAATAAGGGTGTGTGGCCGAAAGTTTATATTGATGAACCTGCTCATCAATATAAACTCCTGGAAACGAAATATAAAAACAAAGAGCAGGGTCGTATTCCTCTACCTGAAAACGCGCAGCAGTTATGGAGTCATCACAAATATTCCGTATTGGCCCGTGACGTTACGAGGTACAAGATGATTGGCAGGAATGTCTCAACCATGAAACCCGGTGACGAATTTTCTGAATTGGCCAGGATGCTTGTAGAACTGCTCAGAGAACAGCCTACGGCCGGTGGGATCAGGAACGCATTGCAACATATGTGGGGCTACGTATCTGATAATTCTAGCAAGTTAAGACGTGATCTTGAGTCTTGGTCATTAAAGAAATTATTTGATGAAACGCAACGACTCTCTTTGGCAGCCGAAGAATTATATCTGATTTCGTCAACTGCCTTGAGCGAACTCAAGGTATGGATACCAGATACATGATAACTCGTTCAAGCGTGACTAAAGGTTAAAATGCGGATAGTCCCGCAACTTTCACGTAATTCTCTAAAAAAAAGTGGTCATATGAAAACTGTTTTGATCATCTTATCTCTCTTTATCGTCGCCTGTGTTCTCTTGCTCTTCGTTCTTGGGGGCATTTCCAGGTCAGGAAAAGCCCCTGGTTTGGTCGCGGGAAGGTTGGCGAGATGCCCTGATACCCCTAATTGCGTCTGCAGTGAGCAACAAGATGATAGTAACCATTCAATTGCCCCCAACCAGCTTCCTCAAGTTATCACTTTTGATCCTTTGGCCATTCTGAAGAATGTAGTGAAAGATATGGGAGGGACCATTCGGACTGAAAAAGAGAATTACTTTGCAGCTACCTTTACGTCGGCTATTTTTGGATTTACGGATGATTTTGAAGTTAGGATAGATTCAACTCAGAAAATAATTCATATCCGCTCAGCCTCAAGAGTCGGATATGGGGATGCGGGTGTTAATAAAGAGCGAGTTGAATTATTCAAAAAACTCTATAATCAAAAGGTCTCAGAGGCTAACTTGTGATTCTACGCAACTCCATAAAGCGCTGCACCTTTTTGTTTGCTCTCCGGTCTTGTGTTCGATTTTTGAAATAAAAATATTGATTTTCATTTTTTTACCTATATCAAACTCATCATAAACTAAGGCTCAGTCATGGACTTGAAAAACGTAACTATCTATAACTAAAACAAACGAATAGAGTTGAACCTGGTGTCTCCATGTTATAAGCCAATGTGTAAATCTGCTTTGATATATATATAAAATGTGTATATGATATATTTCATATGTAAAGATATTATAACTTTTATTTTAGGTTAACTATCTTAAATTATAGTGATATGTGAATCCTGTTATAGTGTAAAGGCAGCAAAGTTTAATTACTAATACAAAGGAATGCCCTATTTTATTTATCCTCTTTTCATCAGGGAGCATAACTATGAAGAATGTTATTCCGTTCATTTTGTTTTTGATCTGCTTGCCAACCTTTGCGCAAGCGGGATTTGTATTGAGTCAAGTGCAAGAAGTTTCTCCAAGACAGCTGATGGAGGTAAATGGGACTATCTACTTTTCCGCCCATGACAATGCGAACGGCTATGCCCTGTGGAAGAGTGACGGTACACGTAATGGTACGAAGGTAGTCAAAACCTTTGATACTGGAGGTGATTACAATATACCCACAGGATTGTTCAATGCTGACGGCACTCTTTTCTTTTGCGCGTACGAAACTGCCAGTAGCTGGGAACTGTGGAAGAGCAACGGAACCGAGTCAGGAACAACAATGGTTACGGAACTCTATCCTGGCCCAGATGACGGAGTCTCAGAACATTATTGTCAGCTGGCCTTACTTGACGGCAAGATTTTTTTTGGCGGCAATGACGCAACCCACGGCGCTGCCCTGTGGAAAACGGACGGTACTGCTGCCAACACAGTTATGGTCTATGATTTGCAACCCTCAACGGAATGGGGCATTCCTGAATATCCTTTTGTCATGGGGAATACTCTCTACTTTGTCGGCAATGATGGTGACACTGGGGATGAATGGTGGAAATGCGAAGGGCCAGACTATAATAGTGCCACCACTTCCATGGTTAAAGATATCTGGACTGCTTATAGAACTGGTGGAGTCAACATAGACAGCACCAGAATACCCGTGGTTATGGATAGGTATTTTTATTTTCAGGGCCATGACGGGTTGAACGGTTATGAGTTATGGCGCAGTAACGGGACAGCGCTCGGGACAGAGATGGTGAAGGATATCGACTCGACACCGTATGTTAATGGAGTATCAGGTTCAAGCTATCCAAGGTCTTTTACATTGGTTGGGGAAACCTTATTTTTCAGCGCGGATGATGCTGTCAATGGCCGTGAATTATGGAAAAGTGATGGCACAGAGGTAGGGACGGTGCTGGTCAAAGACATTAATGACAGCGGCAACAGCAGTCCTGATGATCTGGCGGCAGTAGGTACGAGCCTTTATTTCTCGGCCGATGACGGGACCAATGGTGTTGAGCCCTGGAAGAGTGACGGCACTACCAGTGGAACGGTAATGATCAAGGATATTAACGCCTCAGGCGACAGCTATGCGTGTTATTTTACAGCATTTGGAAATGAAGTGTATTTCAGTGCTAACGACGGGATCAATGGAACTGAATTGTGGAGGACCAGTGGCACTGCCGGCAATGCAAGCCTGGTTTCGAATATTGCTTCCGGAAGTGATTCAAGCTGGCCAAACGGCTTTCTTGTTTTTAACGATGGTCTGTTTTTCAGGGCAACGTATGATAACAGCATCCCGGAAGGAGAGGGGGATGCCCTTTTTCGCTATGGTGAGTTGATTCAAAGTTTTTATTGGCCGATGTTTTTACCGGCAATAATGGGTAAATAGATTCATTTTTAAGGAGAGAGAAGTATTGTTCTCTCTTTCTCTGAGTCAAGGGGATTGTTTCTTTTTTTGTCACAATGCTTTTGAACTATTTTCATTCCCTAAAGGAGTGCTGAAAAAAAATTAACGAACCTTAGCCGCATTGCTTGTTGGCATTATATATTTTCTGTATCAGGTCCTGACCCGGATAGAATCTTGAGGATTATAATTCACAACATGGGGGAAGAAATGTACAGTAACTCTATTAATCGTCATTCCGATCATCTCAGGCTCTTCCAACTTTTCCGGGCAGTAATTATTATTGCCAGCTGCATTTTATTCATTTCTCTTCTGTTCCCTCTGTGCTCTGCCAAAGCCGCAAACAACACTGCTTTCCTGCCGGCGATTTATCATCTGCTGAACAGCAGCAATGTCGGTTGGAAAAATACATCCCTCACTCATCCCATTCCACTCACCTACGAAGGTTATGACGAAGAGCCTTTAGATAAAGAGCTCAGACAATGCAAGGTGGTACAAGTGGAGGACGGTTATTGGATAGCCTTTACGAGATATTATTACGGCTATCTATTCCTCATGAAAATAAATCTGGACGGTCGGACCATGATTCCCCCGTTTCAACTGACCACTGTAACCAATGCGACTGATGGTCAATATTTTTATCGATTTACCCTTATTCCCAGGGAAGACGGCGGTGTTCAGGTACTCACCACGGAATGGGGTGGCGAAGTGGGGACTACCAAACCAGATATTCTGCACGACTATCTGTTAAACCGGAGCGGGCAGATTCTTCATAATGAGGCAGTACTGACACAGCGCACACTTCATAGCCAGGGGTTCAAGGCTCTCTGGGCCACACGCACAGCAGATGGTCGCACCAGTTTTGTTGCGCTCTCGGATGGAGCCATCTGGTGCGGCATCTATACTAACAGCAGTGATGCAAGGACTTGGGAGGCAGTTCCGGCACCACTAAATGGCACTGGTGTATGGGAATATTTTGCTGCCTCATATGATCCGGATCTTGATCGGCTGTATCTCATGTACAGTGATTATTACAAAACCAGTAACGGCACATTTATGACAAGATGGACGCCGGACGGTACCCGCGAAGTCCTTGTTGATTACACTGCTCAAATCGGATACGTCAACGATCAGTATTCTTACCAGCTCCTGCCCACGCCAGAGGGTCTTCTTGTCTCCCTGCCAAGATATACCTCAACCTACAAGTTTCTTTTGCTCAACAGCAATTGTACCGTTGCTAAAGAGGTTAATGTTAATGGCTTGGTCGTAGATACCCTTTCTGTCGGACATATGGTGACCATCGATGATCAAAAAACCGTCCGACTGGTATTTCGCGAACGCAACACTAATGGTTGCAAGTATGCCGTTTTTGACCTGACCGGGAAATTGCTCATCCCTAAAATGGATGCCGCCATCAATGATGGGACAGATACGGAGATGCATCCACATGTCTTTGTTAATGGCAGGAGGACGACCATATTGTACAGTGGAAACAAACCCGGCGGTTACCGGATGCTGATATGCCGGCATCTTGGGTACGACTTTACTTCAGGGCAGCCGGACCTGGTGGTATCGGCTCCTCATATTATTCAATCTCCAGGGATAGCGTCATTGGGAGATGAAATCTGGCTTTTGGTGAGGGTCTTCAACCGCGGTGAGGCAGTCAGTAGCCCTGCCAGCGTGACCCTGACCTATAACGGAGCAACCTTTTCCGGAGACATCGGGCAACTTGACCCCGGCGAGAATCAGGAAGTGACCTTCTCCGGTTTGATCACTCCGGCATATCTTTCGTCAATGCCGACCATGACAGTTAACGTTCCCAATGGCTACTGGAGCGGCAACAACTCTATCAGCTCTCTGGTGCGCTATCCGAACAGTACTCCTATTTATCCGGCTGGGGCAGGTCTCTATACCTGGACCGTCGAGAACAGGGTAACCTCTGAGCTCCTGCCCAATGCCCTGGTAAGCATCCTGGTACCGAACATCTTAACGGTCGACGGCCAAGTGCGTGATATCATCCTCCTCAATGAGACCGATGATCATGGCGAGATCAGCTTCCGGTTGCCGAATGGCACCTATACCTTTTATCTGTCAAAATATGGATATGCCTCGGACAATCCCGAGATAACCGTGCCGGGCGCAGCTTCGACACTTACTCTTGACCCTCCCGGCGACTTGGCGCTGACTTTTGTCGATGCGAAGGGGGGAGCATTACATCCCACGCCCAACCGGGTAAAACTGACTCTGGAGGAGCAGGGTGGTTCTTCCCGTTTCTATATAGGTCGCGGAGATGAAAATGGACTGCTCCTGAATGAAATTATGCCCGCGACTTATAGCTATACCATCACAGCCTTCGGATATCTCCCGTCAGAGGGTAGCATCACTATTCATGGCGGCAACAATAGTTTTGGCCCGGTTTCTCTCACACCAACTGACAGAGGAATTATCACCGGTCATGTCACCTCGGGCGGAAGTGCCTTGGGAAGTGTGTATGTCTCCATCCAGGGAACGGGTTTAGAAACCATCACTGACAGCAGTGGAAATTTCTCCATCAGTGACCTCCCTTACGGCACCTATACTGTCTATTTCGATAAAGAGCATTACCTCTCCAAAGAGACCTCATTCACTCTGAGCGAAGCTACGTGGAATATCGGCACTGCAGACCTTCCGGCAATACCTGCCGGAACTGAAGGTGGTCCGGACTTGGGCAACTTTACGCATGCAGCCTGGAACAGGGTTGACTCTTTCCCCGGATTTCTCGATGCGCCCAGTTATAAGATCACCACGACCTACGGTGCCTTTAATTTCCAAGGGAGCATGATCTACAGCATCAGTGGGGAGGCCGCTGATTTCAGCAGCATCACCCTTAATATCAGCGGGAGGAAATGGTATTATTACAGCGTCAGCACCGAATTCAGTCTCCTGGATTTTGCTTTTTCCAATATTGGAACCGCCGGGGAAATTGCCGACGCTGCCGGTCAGGTTGCCGGCTTTCTGGTTGACCCCGTTGGTGGTTTTCTTGACTCGTTTCTGTTGGACGTAGGTGTGGGCGGATCTGGCGGACAAACCATTGTCAGGGTGGACCGGGTAGCTCTGTATGAAGGAACAAGCGTCTTGTGGGATTCTCCGATGCTTGATCGCCAGGAGTATTCGACTGACGGCCCCATGGAATATACCGTTTCCGGCGTCCATACAGATCAGATCCAGGATATTACCCTCAAGGTTTACCTGAAAGTAATGAATGAAAATTATTCGCAGGGGCCACTTGTTTATATGGATACCTTTCGCTTCGATTGGCGTTATGGAGGTGGGTCGTTTAATTTGAAGAACATAATTCAAAATCCACCTGACTATCCTACGTTGATGCCATAAGGGTACCTTGAAAAATTAGGATTTTTATTCAAGATCAAGGCGTGAATAAAATTTTACCGCAGGCATCTGTTTGATATTCCGAGGATAAAATTTTATGAACAATGCAGAACTTGGACAAAAAGACCATTTTTCAAGATACCCATAAGTGAGTAGTGTGAGTTGTCTGTCGTACCCTTTAAGTACGGTGAAAATTGTATCCAGTTTTGTTGCTCAAGAGATACTACTGGTAAATGTACAGGTTAACCATACGTATTATGTTACTCAACCGGTATGAATCCTTCGTGCTGGTTGTTGTAGATGTCATTCCTGGCCATTGAACGGGTTGCATTGACCACGGGGTTAGTATCCAGACAACCCAAGAGAGGAGTAAATCATGCAACGAAACACGTTAGTGCTTTCTGCTTTGGTAGGTGTCATGTCATTATCTGCCGGGTTTACACTGGCAGCGGACCAGGATCGTCTGCAGGATCAGGACAGGCTGCAAACGCTGGACAGACTTCAAACCCCAAATCAGGATCAAGATCGGACACGGGACAGACTGCAGATGCAAGACCGTGATCAAATCTACGGCAGTCAGCTCATGACCCAGCAAGAGCGAACAGAATTTCGCGCCAAAATGCATTCTGCGAAAACAGCTATGGAGCGAGAACAGATTCGCAATGAACATCATCTGCGCATGCAAGAGCGAGCTAAGGAACAGGGTGTAACTTTGTCCCAAGAGCCACCTGTCAGAGGGGGGATGATGGGAACCGGTAGTGGAATGGGAACCGGTGGAGGTATGGGATCAGGTGGTGGTATGGGATCAGGTGGTGGAGGTATGGGATCGGGTGGAGGCGGAATGGGGTCCGGTGGTGGCAGGGGACGCTGATTACTGCTACAAAGGAGCGATTCAGGGTGGGCTTGATATCCCTGTGCTGTCTCGATGGCAAAGGTCCCTCAGCTTTTCATAATTAGTGTTTGAGCCTGAGTTCTGCCAGAGGTAAGGGCGGCTTTCCCCTCGTCTCCCCCCCTCCCGGTCCACTCGCAGATGATGACGGTTGTTAAGGCTGTGAGCTTTCTTTAGTAAGTAATCGCAGCACAGGGCTTGGCTTTACCAACCGTCATCATCTGCAGTACTTGTTTCTTTTCGTGGCATTATATTTTTATTTTCGGAACTCTTTTTTGTCCTTTCACCGAGTCCAGTATATTTTCCAACTGCTCAAACAGATCACGGGACCACTTCGTATTTTCTTTGTCATTTTTTCTTCTTTGCCGCGGGAAGTATCTTCAGCCCCATGCATGAGGATTAAGAAAGTTGTATGCTGGTCCGTAAAAATGGTTGTTCCCCCCCGTCTCAATCCACAAAAGTAGACTTACCAGAAATCTACACCGAGAACAAATGACGACTGGCTGTTATCTCTACCCGTGTATGATGAGTTGTTCTTTGAATGTGTTAATGTGGTAGACGATATAGTTTTCTTGTGAATGTGGATATTATATTGTTGATATAAACTTAAATCCTGGGGTCAATATTTCCAGGACCGCCACAGGCTGGGTCGTAGCAGGTCACATTCTTAAAGTCGCAGATTTCTCCACATGCCGGACATTTTTCAGGAGGATTTGCAACCTGTATGGTCCTGCCACAATTCCCACATTTCCAGTATGGATCGGAAGCCGCGGTTGTAAACGAACCATGGGGTGAATAGCCACAATGGCCACAGACGGTCAAGATATCCTTATAATCCTTACCGCATTCTTCACATTTACCCTGTTTTATCTCACTCATAAATAGACTCCTTTGCGTCAGGTGTTGATTAAAGCATGAAGTGATGTCACAAGAAGGTAACGGAGGAGAAGTATATTCAACTCATCGTGAGATGATACAATCCTCATATTTTATGGTAGCATCTTTATCTTATATTGAAGCATAGTGAAATTAAAATAGCAATGTGCAACGGAGGGTGATAATCAGTGAAGGATTTTGAAAACCCGCGAAAAGAGGGGGCCATGGCACAGATTGGTCAAGCGATTCTGCGGGAAGCAGGAAATCATCCCCATGGATCATGGAAAATATAGAGGAACGTTCCCTTGGACTTGATATTGAACAATCTGCACATTCCCATCGAACAAGACGGCATGAATGCCTATATTCACGCCGCCTCCCAAAAGATGAAAATAGGGGAAGGCGATATAGTCATCGCCAAAATTCTAAGTAAATCCCTTGATCTGGGCAATAAAGAACAGCTTTTTTATAAGATTTCTCTTGTTGTTTCGACTGATGACAGCTTTGCCAACAAGCAGAAGTTCCCGCTTTACATCGAAGCAATACAGTCAGAGAGGAAAATAGCAGACAGTAAGGAGAGGCCGATAATCGTGGGCTTCGGTCCGGCCGGTATGTTTGCGGCCCTTGAACTGATTGATTATGGATTTACCCCCCTCATCTTTGAACGAGGCAAAAAGATAGAGGAACGCTCTCTTGATGTGCAACGCTTTATAAAAGAGAGGAAACTCGATTCTGAATCCAACATCCAGTTTGGGGAAGGGGGTGCTGGTTCCTACTCGGACGGCAAGCTCTTTTCCCGGCGAAATCAGAATACCAGCTATGTCAATCGGGTCCTACAGACCTTTATCAAATTCGGGGCGCCAGCTGAAATAGGCTATATCAGCAAGCCCCATCTGGGTACGGATGTCCTGTGCCGGATCGTTCGCAATATAAGGCTCTATATCCTGGAGCGGGGCGGGGAGATCTTGTATGGCTCTAAAATGACCGACCTCCTGATCTCGGAGGGTGTGGCCACCGGAATTATCATCAACGGGGAGAAGGAATATCTTGCTTCCAGTATCTATATTGCCCTGGGACATTCGGCCCGCGATACCGTGGTGATGCTCCATGAAAAAGGGGTTGCCCTTGAGCAGCGGCCGATTTCGGTGGGGGTGAGAATTGAGCATCCTGTGGAGACGATTAATCTGATGCGCTATGGCGACAAATACAAGGACTTTCCGGGCCTGGGGGCTGCCACCTATTCCTTGAATTATACCAACCGGCAGATCCGGCGGGGGGTCTATACCTTCTGCATGTGCCCGGGCGGAGAGGTCGTGAATGCCTCATCGGAGCCCGGCATGCTTGTTCTTAACGGGATGAGCTACTCACAGAGATCGTCACCCTTTTCCAATGCCGCTCTGGTGGTGAGCTGTCACGCTGAAGATTATCAATCAGCCAGTCCACTGGCGGGTATTGAGTTTCAGAAGGATGTTGAGCGCAAGGTCTTTGCCGCAGGCGGAGGCAACTGGCAGGCCCCGGCCCAGAATCTGCTGAATTTTTTGGGTGAGAGCAGCTCTGTCGGCCTGCATCAGACCTCTTATAAAATGGGAGTGGTTTCTGCTGACATGAAAGAGATCTTTCCCGGATTTGTGGTAGAGGAGTTGTCGGCCGCCTTTCATAAATGGAAAGAGGAAGTTCCCCTCTTTGTTTCCAGTCAGGCGATATTGCTGGCGGCGGAAACCAGGACCTCCTCCCCGGTGCGGATTCAACGCAATGAAAAATATGAATCCGTTAATATCAAAAATCTCTATCCCATTGGCGAAGGTTCTGGCTATACCGGCGGGATAACCAGTTCTGCCGCCGATGCCATCAGGGCGGTGGAAATACACATATCGGAAGGATAGCCTTCCGGGCGACGCCGCTTTATCTGGCCACTTATTCCCCTCATTTCACTCTTTTTAATTATGGCGCATATTCATCGTGTAGTTCAGCCTGGTCGGGTGCAAGGAACTGTTCTTTCAGAATCAGGCGAGCGGTTGAATCCGCCCGAGGATTGGATCTTTCTCCCGGCCGGAGACGCCGCAATAACCAGATGTGTCAAGACTAAGGGCGAGACTTGGGTCGTCCAGGTGCGCAAAGGCAAAAGGACGATTGCAACAGGGATCTGGGCCAAAGAAGCACATATTCTGGAATCGCAACAGGAGGTTGAGGCCAAGAGATCAAGCCCTGAATATGAGAGAAGGCGAAAAAGCGATCTTTCCAGACGTGAGGCCAAACAAGAGACCTATGTGGGTGAATTCTATGCTGAGGTCATCCGTTTCCTCGCTTTTCATCCGCGCTATCAGACCGAGGCCGAACTTCTCGGGGGAAAAATCAGTGCTCACGCAACACCGGTGGGCAGCGGCACAGTGGCCAGGACCGAACGCATCCCCATTGCCAGACGCGCCGAGGCCGCAGTGATTGCCTGGATGCGCCACCAGACAACGGCCTACGATTCAATGACCATCGCCCGGGTCAAGGGCAGAAGAAGAGAGGTGCGCAGACTGCTGGCCGCCAGATCTGTCGAACTCCTGCAGGCCTATCGTCAGGGGCAGGATCTTGCCGAAAACTGTCCCCTGAAAAAGGCTTTGGCCTGAGAGCATTCCACTGCTTTTTCTGTTACAGTGGCTTTTGGCAGAAGGGTAATTGGGCCCTGGCGAATCGGGAAGGAGTTGTATGGTGAAAAAACGGCTGGGTTGGATTCTGAGTGCAGGAGCATTGGCACTGCTGGCCCTATTGGCTGTGCGGTGGGTCAGTCTCCCGACGCTAGTGGAAATAAGCATAGAGCATCTAGTGGCCAAGTCCCTGCCCGATCAACCTTTTTCCTGTACGGTGCGTCGAGTCGGAATTTCCGGTGTCGATCTTGAGGCGATTGTTCTGGGCAACCCGGATAAACCGGCACTGCGCATTGATTCCCTGCAACTCAACTATTCCCTGCCCGGCCTTTTGTCCCGACATGTAGAGTGTCTGGCCCTTGATGGGTTGCAGATTCAAGGAGAATGGCGGGATGGCCGCTTTGTTCTCGATGGGTTTCCCAAAAATGAAGGGACAGTGAAGCCACCAGGAAAGTCGGATTTTTCCTTGCCCGGTACTATCGGCCAGCTCAGCATCAGCAACGGCCTGCTCCGTTACGGGGTGTCCGGCCGCATGGAACAATGGCCTTTCAGCCTGCAGCTTGGCCAGGAAAATAGTGATAACAGGGGAGACGGTAGTTCGACGTTGACTGGTTTGCTCACGCTCCATCCGGAAGGCCAGGAGCTTGTCATCGCCCTCAAGGCAGCGGTGGCGGACGGCATACTCAGCTTCAAGGTGGGAACCAGCGATTTTCCTTTGTCATTCATAGCTGCTTTTCTTGGGCAGGATCTCAGCGGTCGGTTGCAGTTTGACGCCGAGGGCAGGATGGGGCTGAAGCCGTTTGCTCTCAGCTCTCTTGATCTGCATTGCGAGATTGAACAATTCGCGCTGAGAGGTGAAAACAACAGTTGGCGCCTCAATGGCGCCGGGGCTGAAGATACGCCACCATTTCTTTTCTCGCTCTCCGTGGTCGATGGTAAATTCCACTTTGAAAGCAATGGCCTGGCGCTGCACTCCCCGGTTGAATTAACGGTTTCCGAACTTAAGGGCGAAGGTGTCCTTGCCGACAACGGAGGCAGTGGCTCCGGCTCTCTGCAATTTGCCCGGATCATGCTGAACGGCCAGGACCTGGGCGGGATTTTGCTTACGGCAGAGCAGCAGGCAGAGGGTATTCTTTTTGCTGGCGGCCATGACAGCAAGGCCTTGGAGGGTGTTCGCGTCACGATCAAGGGAAATGTGGGCAGCTCGCCTGTGAACGGCCTGCACGGATCTCTGCAGCTTTCTGTACCCAGGCAGAAGTTCACCGCCTTTAATCTCGGGAGGTTTGTCAAGGCAAGGCAGGAGATAACCCTTGCCGGTGAGTTTGGGCTGCAGGCTGCCTGTGCTTTTTCCAGGGGTGCCAGGAGCGGGGAGCTGCAGCTGCAGCTTGACAACACGCGCCTGGAGCTGCCCAAGCGTGAGATTGTAGTCTCCGGCCTCAACCTTTCTCTGGCGCTCCCTGATCTTTTTCAGACAAGGAGCCTGCCGGCCCAGCCCTTGAGCTTTGCCACAGCCAAGGTCGGTACTCTTGCCTTTGCTGACGGGAAATTTGCCTTTCAGGTAGAATCTCCCTCTTCTCTACTGCTGGAGAGCGGCGTCTTTGCCTGGTGTGACGGCCATGTCTCTTCCGAGTCCCTGCGATTGAGTACTGGCCGCAGGGATTATGAGATGACTTTAGTGTGTGACCGCTTGAGTCTTGCCAGCCTCTTTGCCCAGTTTGGTGTGCAGCGGGCGGAGGGGGAAGGCATCCTGAACGGCAGGATTCCCATAGCTGTTGTCGACGGCAGGATGCGTTTTGTCGATGGTCTGCTCTCCTCGCCCCCCGGTGAGGGCGGCAATATCCGTATTGGGAATCTGGGGCTGTTGACTGCCGGGATTCCCAGGGAGAGTCCGCAGTTTTCCCAACTTGATTTTGCCGGTGAGGCCCTGAAAGATTTCCATTACAACTCGGCCAGGCTGCTGCTCAGCAGTGGAGGCGAAGAGCTTCTGCTGCAGATAAAGCTTGACGGCCAGCCGGTTCATCCTATACCTTTCAGCTACAATAGTCAGCTCGGCAGCTTCACCCGTTTGCAGGTGGGAGAAACCGGGGGAATCATTCATCCCATTCGTCTTGATATGAACCTGCGGTTGCCGTTTGAGAAGATCATGGAGTACGGTGGCGGCATGCAGAAATTATATAAAATGACCCAGTGAGGGAAAAGGAGTATTGATGAAGAAAAAAAGAAGTTTGCTGCTGCTGGTGGCCTTGGCGTTGCTGCTGCCGGGATGCACCCGCCATGAGATACAGGTGGCACCCGTTGAGATAAAACCCATCCATATCACCATCGATGTAAACATCAAGGTGGATCGGGCTCTGGATGATTTCTTCGGCGATCTCGACAAGGCTGCTACCGAGAAGCTGAAATAAAAAAATACACACAATTGGTGATGAAAATGCAAAGACAACGGTTGTTTTTTCTGCTCTTCGGTTTGATTTCTGTCCTGTTATTTTTCTCTGTCGCTAGTGCTGCCGCCAATGGCATCAAGGAGCGCATGGCTGCAAGGTTGCCGGAGATCGTGGCCCTGAAGGATAAGGGCGTAATCGGCGAAGACAATCTGGGCTATCTGCAGTTTGTCGGGGAGGCCAAGGAAAAGGCGGCTCTGGTGGGGGCGGAAAACAATGACCGCCTCCAGGTTTACCAGGCCATTGCCAAGCAGCAGGGCACGAGTGATGATCTGGTAGGGCGGCGGCGGGCCCAGCAGATCAAGGATATTACCCCGTCCGGCCACTGGCTGCAGGATGCAAATGGGCGCTGGTATAAGAAATAGCAGTAACTATTCCTGTCCGGCCATGCCGGACAGGAATTTAAAGAAACATTTCTGATTATTCCATCAACAAAGGCATCAGATGGATGGCGGGCCACCTAAAAGAGAAAACAACAGCGCCATAATCAGGAACTGAATGATCCAGCCGATGGCGCAAACTCCTACAGCCCGCAAGGTGCCCGTATAATCAAGGGCCTGCCTGACTGCGATCACCATTGCCACCAGCATCCAGATTGAAGCCACGGCAAAAACCACCGTGCCCAGCCCCGGAATGATCCCCAATATGCGAATCACGCCGGGAGAACTTGAAAATCCGGTGGTGCGCAGTAATTGGCCGAGATCGGCCTCGGTCTGCGGTTCCGGCAGGACCTTGGTGCCGATGAGGTAGGTGAGATAGGCCCAGATATACCAGCCGCCAAGGGAGGCGAGCGTTCCGAACAATATCCCGCCAATCCCTACGGTGCCTACACTCCCCACCCCGGCGGCTATGCTGGAAAGGACAACAACACCCATGGCCTGGGGCATTGCACCCTTGTCAGCTTCAACCTCTTCATAAAGATGGACATCCAGTTTTGCAGCATGAATCATCCGATTCATAAAAGTTGTCATCGTATATCTCCTTTTATTTATGGAACATTGAAGCAAGATCAATGATCTCAAGCCTGTGAAAATGGTTGTCTCCATCGCTTCCAATCCAGAGGCAGGGCAGAGAGCCAAGGAAAAAGTGCCTTGCGGCTTGCTGTCACCTTTCCTTGTGTGATGATGACTTATTGGTGCAAGTACTATCCTTAATTTCTCATAATTCCGTCACACTCGTCAAGGAAATTAGATGCGGAGTTCGATGTCTTGTGTCGTCTGCCGGTACTATTGTCTTCGTGAAGGGGTTGGCTAGCAGCTGCCCATATGGATGGACAGAATATTCAATGATTGATATATTCATTGCAGGATGCATTTATAGAAATTCGAATGCAGACATAAAAAATTATTTTACCCAATCCTTATTGGCGCGCGCGGCGTACCTCTACAGTAGAGCATTCAATGTTTTTTCAGATTTTCGAGCTGCAGCTCCTCTGCGCCCTGGCCCTTGATCTGCTTCTGGGCGATCCCCGCTGGTTCCCCCATCCTGTAAGGATTATCGGCTGGTTTTGTGTCAGATTGGAGACGTTTTTCCGCATGCTTTTCATAAGCAAACGGCTGGCGGGAGCGGCGACGGTTTGTGCTGTCTTGGGAGTGACCCTTGGCCTTGTTGCCTTGCTGTTGTGGGCTGCCGCGCTCTTTTCTCCCTTGCTGGTTGATGGTCTGGCCGTCTTTCTGCTCTATACCTCCATTGCCGCCCGGGATCTGATCCGTCATAGCCGGGAGGTTTATGCGGCCCTGCAGCAGGAGGGTGCATCTGGTCTTCTGGCTGGACGTCAGGCCGTGGCGATGATTGTGGGCCGGGATACGGCAGCCCTTGACCGGCCCGGGGTGATTCGGGCCTCGGTGGAAACGGTGGCCGAAAATATGGTGGATGGGGTGGCAGCCCCTCTTTTTTTCGCGGTCATAGGAGGGATTTGTGCCCCGTTTCTGGAGATGAGCCCGGTTGTGCTGGCGGCCCTCTGCGCCATGGGGTATAAGGCGGTGAATACCATGGATTCCATGTTCGGCTATAAAAATGAGCGATATATTGCCTTTGGCTGGACTGCAGCCAAGCTGGATGATGTGGTCAATTTTATCCCCGCCCGTCTGAGTGGTTTGCTCTTGGTGGTGGCCTCTTTTCTTCTTGGGCTTGATGGCAAGAGTGCCCTGCGGATTTTCTTCCGTGACCGCTTGTGCCATGCCAGCCCCAATTCAGGTCATTCGGAGGCTGCGGTGGCCGGGTCCTTGGGGGTGCAACTTGGTGGGAGCTCCATATATTTTGGCAAGGTAGTTGTCAAGCCAACCATGGGTGAGCGGACGCGGGAACTTGCGGATAGAGATATTCTGATTACTAACCGGCTGATGCTTGTTGGCTCCGCTCTGTTTCTGATGGTTATGCTACTGCTCAGACGGGTAGCAGAGGGATGATGAGATGATGCCACAAAAAGATACAGCCCAGAGCTTTTCTGATACCCGTGTGCCATCATTTCTGATTGGCGGTACCACCAGCGGTTCCGGAAAGACCACAATTACCCTCGGGATTTTGGCAGCGCTTTCTGCCCGAGGGCTGGCGGTGCAGCCCTTCAAGTGCGGGCCTGATTTTATCGATCCCAGCCTGCACCGGATGGTGACGGGCCGCATCTCTTCCAATCTTGATCTGCGGATGTGCGGTCCGGAATTCTGCCGGAATACCTTTAACCGGCGGCTCTCTGGTCAGGGTGGTGGAGTGGTGGGGGTGGTGGAAGGGGTGATGGGCCTCTTTGACGGGGGGATCTCCAGCTCCGCGGCTCTGGCCAAGGCCCTGACACTGCCCGTGGTCCTGGTCATTGACGCCCGTTCCGCGGCTGAGAGTGTGGCTGCGGTGCTCAAAGGTTTTGAGGTGTACGACCCGCAGGTGCAGATCAGAGGGGTGATCTTTAACCGGGTGGGATCTGAGCGTCATGTCGAGCTGATCCGCGGCGCCGTGGAGAAATCCTGCCAGGCTAGGATATTGGGATTCTTCCCCCGTGACACCCGCTTTGAGATCCCTGACCGTCATCTTGGCCTGCACATGGGAGAAGAGTCACCGCTGGATGAGATCCAGCTTGCAGGGCTGGTTGCCGCCGTTGAGAAGCATATTGACCTGGACGCTCTCTTGTCTCTGGGCACCAGCAGGGTCACCAATCAGGTTGACTCTCCCCCTGTCGTGCGGGGCAGGCGGTTGAAACTGGCCGTGGCCCGCGATTTGCCCTTCTGCTTTTATTATGAAGACAATCTGGCCATCCTTGAGAAGGCAGGCTTTGAGCTGCTCATGTTCAGCCCCCTGTACGATCAAAGCCTGCCCGCAGGCATGGACGTCCTCTATCTTGGCGGTGGCTATCCCGAACTTCATGCTGAGGCCCTGAGCCGGAATGTGGCTATGCGTGCAGCCATTGCCGAATGGGCTAAAGGTGGGGGCGTGGTTCATGCGGAGTGCGGAGGATTCATGTATCTGTGTGAGGAGTTGATTGATCTCGATGGCAAGACGCACGCAATGGCCGGGGTCTTTCCGGCAACGGTCAAGATGCAGAGTCGTCTCTCCCGTTTGGGTTATCGTCAGCCACGCCTGCGCATGGATTGTTTGTGGGGGAAAAAGGGTGAGAAAATGTATGGGCATGAGTTTCATTATTCGATGATTGAGAGGATGGACCCGGATGTTGAGACCATCTATCAGTTGGAGGACGGGCGGGCGGAAGGATTCAAGGTGGGTAATGCGGTGGGCAGCTATATTCATCTCCATTTTGGCCAGACAGGAAAGAACGTGGATGCCTTTTATAATTATATCATGCAAATTCAAAAGGGATAAAGATGGTCATATTGCAGCAGATAAAACCCCTCGAGATCGAGGCGGAGAGTTTCCGGATCATTGAACGTGAATTTGCAGGGGAGACTGGCAACTCGGTTGACGACTATTCCAGGGAGGAGTTTGCCGTCATGCGCCGGGTCATTCATGCCACCGGCGACTTTGGCTTTGCGGCCAACCTGCGTTTTCACGAACAGGCTATTGCTGCCGGGCTTGCCGCGATCAGGGCGGGCAAGAATGTGCTGACCGATGTAAATATGGCAGCCGCCGGGATCAGTCGTTCGTATCTGGGCAAATTTGGCGGCCAGGTGATCTGCCGGGTGGGAGAGGTGGAGGTTGCCGAGCGGGCCAGTCGCCAAGGGCTTACCCGCTCAGAGACGGCCATGGCCATGGCAGCGGATGACAATGTGGGGATTGTCGCCATCGGCAATGCCCCTACCGCCCTGTTGGCCGTGATGGAACTCATTGAGGCCGGAACAATCAGCCCTGATCTGGTGGTGGGGGTGCCGGTGGGCTTTGTCAATGCCGCCGAATCCAAAGAACTCCTTTCGCAAAAAAGCTATCCATTTATCACCGCCCTGGGCCGCAAGGGCGGTAGTCCGGTCGCCGTGGCCATTGTCAATGCCTTGCTGCGGCTGGCGTAAAAAAGATGGGAGGAGAGGAGCTTAATTGATTAGAGTTCTGATGATATCTTTTTTTCCGATGACTCCCACCAATGTCTCCTTGTTTACAACCGGCAGGGTGTGAAAATTCTTTTCTGACATGATGGTGGCGATTTCGTCCAGTGGGGTCTCCTCGGTCACGGTGACCGGGGAGCTGGTCAGGATGTCTTTCACCTTGCTGCCGGCCATCTTTTTCATTTCATCGCCCATCTTGTCAGGATTCTCAAGGTAAAAAACGGAGTCAAGGATCGTGATAACGGTGGGGATGTGGACTTTTTTGGTCTGAAAAATCAGATCACTCTCGGTCACCACACCGACAAGCTTGCCGCTGTCATTGATGACAGGCACGCCGCTTATGTGGTTGCTGGTCAGAATCCTGGCCAGTTCTTTGATTGTTGATTCTTCTGTTACGGTAATGATGTCACGGCTCATGATATCACGGGCTGTCAGCATGAAAAACTCCTTGTTGATTTTAATTACTCAGATCTTTGATGATCTGAGGCAATGTGTCGGCAAGCTCTGTTGCCGTGTAACCTGTACCAATCGTTTTCTCTAACATATCTCCTGCCCGGCCATGCAGATAAACAGCAGTGCGGGCGGCCTCGTGCGGGCAAAGCCCCTGACATATCAGAGCCCCGATAATTCCGCTGAGTACATCTCCCATCCCTCCTGTTGCCATTCCGGGATTACCGCTGGTATTGATCCAGGCCTCACCTCCTACTGAGACGATGACCGTGCCCGCTCCCTTGAGGATGACGGTGCACTGGTCGGCTGACTGGTCAAAGAGTTGACAGGCCGTCCGGGCGGCCTCAATCCTGTCATCCTGGATTTTGGCCGTGGAGATGCCGAGGATTCTGGCCATCTCGCCTGGATGGGGGGTGAAAATCCTGGGCCCAGACGGGGATTTGAGCTGATCTGTATGTAGTGCCAGGATATTGAGGGCATCGGCATCGATCACCATGGGCGCTTCCACGGTATGATAGAGGTGTAGAACAAGTTGGGCCGTGCTTTCCGCCATGCCCAGTCCTGGACCTATGACAATAGCCTGTTTCCCTTGCAGTTGTTCTTCAATAGTTGCGAGATCCTCCATGCCTATTGCTGACCGTGAAGCCTGAAGGGGGATGGTCATGGCTTCAATAAGCTGGGTTTCAAAAATGGTATTGAGATTCAGAGGACAGCAGAGGCTGACCAAACCGCAGCCACTGCGCAGGGCGCCTTTGACACTGAGAATGGCCGCCCCGGTCTTGCCGATGGAGCCTGCCAGAACCAGAAGGTGGCCGTGACTTCCTTTGTGGGATGTCGTTCTCCGTTTTATCCGGGCCAGCGAGAGAGTGAAGGTCTGTTCGGTGACGGATTGCTGCTGAATATGCAGTGTATCGAAGGCCGCCGTGGGGATGCCGATATCAATGACATGCAGCCTGCCGCAGAGCTCCGGGCCTTGATGGAGCAGTTGTCCTGGTTTAGCGCAACCGTAAGTGGCGGTATGATCCGCAGAGATACAGCTACCCTGGATCCTGCCACTATCTGCGTGCAGGCCGGAGGGGATATCAACGGCGATCCGGGGAATGGAGGCGCCCAATGTATTTTCTTTGACGAGTTGGATCAGGTCGGCAATGTGGCCACTGATCTCTCTGGTCAGTCCAGTGCCAAACAGTCCATCGATGATGGCGTAGCAGGGTTTGCCTTTGGAGATCAGCTGCTCATAGAGGGCGGGAAGTGTCTGGACACGTGCCACCGAGTCCAGCACATGTAGAGGAAGCGCCAGCTTCTGGACAATGTGCAGATTAGTGGCCGCATCCCCCTGCAGTTTCTCCGGGGCTACCAGAAAGATAAAGATCGGCTCACAGCCACGCTGGTGCAGGTGACGTCCGATGACCAGAGCATCACCGCCGTTATTGCCGGGACCTACCAGAATCAAGGCAAAACTGTTATCAGCCGGCCCCAACTCCTTCTCCATCATCAAGACGGTGCTTAAACCCGCGTTTTCCATGAGAACCATGCCGGGGATGCCATATTCTTCAATGGCACGCCGGTCCAGTTCACGCATCTCACTGGCGTATGGAAGTTTCATAGACTCTGTCCGGACCTTATGCCTTATCAAGGCTTTATTATCAGAGATTCTGGAGAAAGTAGATCACATTGTCGATGATTTCCTGCCGTTCACTTTCGGGATGTTTAAAGATACCAAGATAGTAGCGGCCAAGTGAAAAAATTAGAAGATCGTTACCGGATTCACGTTCAATACAGAGGTGGATATAACGATTCCCGCCCATATCGGTGCTAAGGGTATCGCACTGGGTGCCGCCAGTGGAGATGATTGGAGCAAAGGATGCAGCATTTTCCATGTTTTGGCTGATGATCTGTCCATCACCGCGCACCAGGATGTAGTTGGCGACACCATTGATCTGTTCTAGGCGGGCAAAATCTTTGGCAGAGGCCATAATGCTACTCCTGGGGAAAAAGGTTTTTTGTATTGTTATTGAAAAATTTTATATCCTCACTGTCATCGATCTCTGTGAGCAGGAGAGGAATCAAGTGCTTCAGGGTATTCAGCGCGGGGGTGTTTTCTTGACACCATGCGGTCAGGACATCTTGGAAAACAGGTATTGCTGCCGGACCGATACAATTGGCAAGCGCATCCTGCATGGCGTTTAAGTGCTTGGCCAATGGTGCTCCAGGGGCCATCAATGACTCGATATCGACGGGAATTATTTCTTTTGTGACGGGTGGCTCGATGGCAGCTATTTTTTCAACTGGTGGTTCAGGTTGTGTGGCCGGGTTATCACTTTCCTGGACACTGTTGTTCAAGGCCAGTTGCAGAGCCATTCGAATCATACCGCTGGACAGTTCATGTGTATGCAGAAGAAAAAGCCATTTTTCTTCAGGAAGCAGACGGCCAGAAAGGATTATATTGTCAAATGTAGCCTGGAGATGAGTGATATCATGAAAATGATCAGAGGCCTTGCCTGCAATGCCGGTCATTTTTTTCCCTATTGCCAATGAATCGAAATCTCGTATTGAATCATCAATATGCTGGGAAAGTATTCCTGCCTGAGGGGTAAAGAGAAATGCGCCATTTATCTCCGGCAGGCTGGTGACAAGGTCTAAAAGAAAGGATTCGTGATTCATGACGTAAGTGCCTTTGAAGGTGCCAAACCGTTATGGTGTTTGATCGTCAGCACTTATCTTCAATGCTGACAGCATTCTGCCGAGTTTCTCAACTTCTTTTTTTAGCTTATATGGCCTGAATCCCAGTGTCAAGTATGAACCCCATGTGTGAATCTGATGGGCCAAAGGGGGACGTCTCAGGGGAGCGTTTTGTCATTAGCTGATAGTGTGCTACACTTCTCCAGAATACCCTTGCAGGTATTACAGGGGGTAAAACCTGCCTGAAGAGCTATTTCCACATTTTTAAATTCAATGGTGCAATGCCGGCAGGAGTAGGACTCACATCCAGGGACATGACAGGCCATGCTTTTTATGTTTCCGTGGACAGTACCGGAAGTCAGGTGGCCAGGGCCAAGGAGCTCTTCCCGGGTTTTGTTATACTGCCGTAGATTTAAAGTAGATTTTTTTATTAATTTTTTTACAGGCAGGTGGATCCATGCCCGCAATTTTTCCATGAGAGGGGGAATCAACCTGGTAATTAAGGCGGCCCAAGCATTACTCAGCATCTTGGGTATCAGTGGTTGTTCATTGGCGGTCTGGCGCAGAAGTAGCACGGTAAAAACAAAGAAGATGAGATTGGGAAACCACATTGCCACCCAGACGGAGTGTGAACTCTCCTCTGCGATATTTTTTCCTATGGTGAACAGAACATAATAGAGGATAAATCCTCCCAATCCAAGGGGGATGCCGATGGCGCTTCTACCGGCTCGTGCTTGAAGTCCGAGGGGAAGGCCCAGGAGGCTCAGGATAAAACAGCCCACCGGCAGGACCAGCCGTTTGTGAAAATGCACCAGTGCCTCCCGGCCTTGTTTGCTCTCTCTGCCATAGTGAGTGACTGCTAGTTGTAACTGCTCCATGGTCATGGAGCTGATGGATTGCTGGGTGACATCGGTTCCGTCAATAATACTGGGAATACGCAGGGGGATGTTGATCTGGTAACGGTCAAAGGTGACTGTCTGAGTATAAGTACCGTCAGGGCGGTTGAGACTGCCGTTTTCCAGGATGATCGTCACCTGCATTTTCCTGCTGTCGCCAACCATGGAACCAGATTTTGCCATGGTGATGGAAGGAACTGTCTGGTCCCGCATGTCGGAAACCCAGACATTCTGCCATTGACCAGTGGTTTTGTCGATGGACTGCACATAGACCACTACATCGCCTAAGGCCTCGGTGAAGGCGTTCTCCTTGATCCCCTTAT
This sequence comes from Desulfocapsa sp., assembly GCA_013792135.1. Classification (GTDB taxonomy): domain Bacteria; phylum Desulfobacterota; class Desulfobulbia; order Desulfobulbales; family Desulfocapsaceae; genus UBA2270. Next base: position 25,910 of record VMSP01000027.1, read on the forward strand.
CTATTTTTTCTTTGGCCAGTTGAAACAAGAGTTGTTTCATGGCGATTTCACCGGTGGGGATGAGCTTTATCGAGAAGTATCCGGTGATACCGGCAATAGCCATGGAAACCATGATAACAGGGGGCAAAATGGTGTAAATGCTGATGCCATTAGCCTTGAATGCCAGGATCTCGGTGTCGCTGGAGAGTCTGCTGAAGGCGATGATCATACCCATCATGGCGGCCATGGGCATGGAATAGAGGAACATGTTGGGGAAAAGGTAGGAAAAAAGACGAAGAAAATCGGTAAAGCCGATATTGAGCTCAAGCACCACATTGAGAAAGGGGATCAGCTTGACCAGAAAGAAGACCGAGTTCATGATCAGAAAACTGGCAAAAAAAGGAGCCAGGATCTCGGTGGCCAGGTAGCTGTAAAGTAGCAGAGGCAATGGAGGGAGGTGGGGAAAACGATTCATTGCTTGAGAATTAAAGTTTTAAAGTTTAAAATATTTACAGACCATAAGCTGTTTCTCTCAGAGAACTTGATTGCTATCTTAACACTTAAAATTGAAATCTTAAAACTTAAAACTTACAAGTATTGCCTGATCATGGATAACCCCTTCCAACTTGTTACCCCTTTTTCTCCCTCCGGGGACCAGCCGCAGGCCATTGAAACCCTGGTGCGCGGCCTTAAGAGCGGGGCGCGCAGCCAGATGCTGCTGGGAGTCACCGGATCGGGCAAGACCTTTACCATGGCCAGTGTGGTGGCGGAGGTGCAGCGGCCGACTCTGGTCATTGCCCCCAATAAGACCCTGGCCGCCCAGTTGTTTGCCGAGTTCAAGGAGCTTTTTCCACAGAACGCGGTGGAATATTTCGTCTCCTATTACGACTACTATCAGCCGGAGGCCTATATCCCCACCTCCGACACCTTTATCGAGAAAGACTCCGCCATCAATGACGCCATCGACATGATGCGCCATTCCGCCACCCGCTCCCTGCTCACCCGCCGTGATGTGCTGATCGTGGCCTCGGTCTCCTGTATCTACGGCCTGGGCTCACCCGATGAGTACAAGAACATGCATCTCTTCCTGCGTCGCGATGAAGAATATGCCATGGAGAAGGTGCAGCGCCGTCTGGTTTTCATGCTCTATGAGCGTAATGATATCTCTTTCCATCGCGGCACCTTCCGGGTGCGGGGCGATGTCATTGATATCTTCCCGGTGCACGAGGAAGAGGTCTCCATCCGAATCGAGTTTTTTGGCGATACGGTGGAGGCCATCTCGGTGATTGATCCCCTGCGGGGAGTGGTCCTGCAGCGCCTGGATGAATACACGGTCTTTCCAGCCAGCCATTTCGTCACCTCGCGCGACCGGCTGCAGGTGGCCATGGCGGCGATAAAGGAGGAGTTGATAGAGCGGCTGGCCTGGTATCAGCAGGAAAATCGCCTCGTTGAGCTGCAGCGCCTGGAACAGCGCACTATGTTTGATCTGGAGATGATCCAGGAGCTGGGCTACTGCAGCGGCATTGAGAACTACAGCCGCCATCTGACCGGCAAGGAGCCGGGCGCGGCCCCGCCCAACTTGATCGATTATTTCCCGGATGATTTTCTGCTCTTTCTTGATGAGTCCCATATCGGAGTGCCGCAGCTCAACGGCATGTATAATGGCGACCGCTCACGGAAAATGACCCTGGTTGATTATGGCTTCCGTCTGCCCTCGGCCCTTGATAACCGGCCCCTGCGCTTTGAGGAGTTTAATGCCAGGATCAAGCAGGTGGTCTATGTCTCGGCGACTCCCGGCCCCTATGAACTCGATCAGGTGGAAGGGCGGATCGTGGCCCAGATTATCCGGCCCACCGGCCTGCTTGACCCCCGGATTGAGGTGCGTCCGGCCAAAAGCCAAGTTGATGATTTACTGGAGGAGATCCGCTTGCGTTCCGAGCGGAATGAGGCGGTGCTGGTGACCACGCTGACCAAGCGCATGGCCGAGGATCTGACCGATTATTACGAAAAACTGGGAGTCAAGGTACGCTATCTCCATTCCGATATCAAGACCCTGCAGCGGGTGGAGCTGATCCGCGATCTTCGCAACGGCGACTATAATGTCCTGGTGGGGATCAATCTCTTGCGTGAGGGGCTGGATATCCCGGAGGTGTCATTGGTGGCAATCCTTGATGCCGATAAAGAGGGCTTTCTCCGTTCTGAACGGTCGCTGACCCAGACCTGCGGCCGGGCGGCCAGAAATGCCGACGGCATGGTCATCTTCTACGCCGACACCATAACCGGCTCTATGCAGCGCACCATTGATGAGACCGGGAGGCGACGGAAGATTCAGGAACAATATAACCATGAGCATGGTATAATCCCCACCACCATTTGTTCACGGGTTAAGGATGGGCTACAGCAGCATGCGCAGGAAAGCGGCTATCAGAGTGGGTATCAGGCGGATCTTCTGCAGGCGGCAGAAGAACTTCCTGTTTATACCACTATCCGTGATCTGGAAAAAGAGATCAAAAAACTGGAAAAAGAGATGCAGGTTGCTGCCAAAGAACTTGCCTTTGAACAGGCGGCCTCCCTGCGGGATCGAATCAAGGTCTTGCGTCGTTTGGAGATTGAGATTGCGTAGGCAACCGGACGTCCTGGTGCCGCTAGCGCCGTGGAGAGAGGAATAACGACGATGAAAGACGGATTCTGGTATAAGGTGTCGCTGAAAGCGGTGCCGTTTATTTTTGTATGGCTGATCAGAATATGGTTCAGCACCTGTCGGCTGAGAGTTCATGGACAGGAATATATGGATCAGATCAAGGCTACGAAAAATCCTGCCATTGCCAGTTTCTGGCATTACGGGGTCCTGTATGTCCTCTACTTTTTTCGCAAGGAGTCCGGGGTGGCCATGGTCAGTGCCAGCCGGGACGGCGAGTATATCAGTCGGATTGTTGAGAAGCTGGGTAATGAAACGGTACGTGGATCCCGGAAAAAAGGGGGAATGCAGGCAGTCATAAAATTGATCAGGGCTGTACGGGCGGGGAAAAACGCCATTCTGGTGGCTGACGGCTCGCAGGGGCCGGCCAGGATTGTACAGGCAGGTTCTTTGATCCTGGCCTCTAAAACCGGGGTCCCGGTTCTGCCCTTGACGTGGTCCTGCAACCGCTATAAACGCTTTGGCTCCTGGGATGGAACAGCCCTGCCGCTGCCTTTTTCCAAGGTCGATTTTTTCTATGGTGAGCCCCTTTTTGTGCCTCCGGAACTTCAAGATGAGCAACTGGAGGAATATCGTTTGGAGCTTGAAAAAAGGTTGAATGGACTTTATACAAAGGCCTGGGCCTTGCAGGGAAAGATGGAACATTGAGATGGCTTCAGTTTTGAGAAAAATGTTATAAAAAATAGAGACGTGGAAAAAGAGATGCAGACAAAAGGAATTGTCATAGCTGGTCTTGCCGGTGGGTCGGGTAAGAGTGTGGTCTCGGTTGGCCTGACCGCACTTCTGGCTCGTCAGGGCAAGAGAGTGGTGCCTTTTAAAAAAGGACCCGATTATATTGACGCGGGCTGGTTGAAGCTGGCGGCTGGCGGTAGCTGCTATAACCTTGATCCCTTCCTGATGGATGAAGAGGTGGTTCGGCGCTCCTTTCTTGTCCATTCTTCAGGGGCTGACCGGGTGATTGTGGAGGGCAACAGGGGCTTGTATGACGGCGTGAATCCAGAAGGGGGGTATTCCACTGCGGAACTGGCCCTGTCTCTGAAGATGCCTGTCCTGCTGGTGGTCAACTGCACTAAGACCACGCGGACGGTGGCGGCCATGGTGCTTGGTTGCCAGAAACTGGACGAACGGGTGGATATTCGGGGCGTGGTGTTGAACCAGATCGGCACGGAACGTCATCGCTCCATTGTCACCCAGGCGGTGGAAACATATACCGGACTACCGGTCTTGGGATCAGTTCCCCGGATGAAGCGTGATATCTTTCCCATGCGGCATCTGGGGGTCACGCCCCATCAGGAATATGAAGGCAGTGGGGCGGCCATGGATTTTCTGGTGGAAACCATGCAGAAACATCTTGATCTGGAGCGGATTGAGGAAATCATGGCTCCTGTGGGTAGGCCGATGGCTTCCGGCCTTGAAATTTTGCCGCAGGATCCTTCACTGCTGCGGATCGGGGTCCTGATGGATGCCGCCTTTCAGTTTTATTATTCAGAAAATCTGGAGGCGCTTGAACGACTGGGCGCGGAACTGGTGATGATTGATGCCCTGACAGCCAGCGCCCTTCCTGCGCTTGATGGTTTGTATATCGGTGGCGGTTTTCCAGAAACCAGCGCCGGGGAACTGGCTGCGAATGCGGGATTCCGGCAGTCAATCAAGCAGGCCGCCGAGGCCGGGCTGCCCATCTATGCTGAATGTGGTGGGCTGATCTATCTGGGGGAGTCAATTGTCCTCGATGGTCAGGAATACCCGCTGGCCGGGGTTTTCCCCATTCGTTTCGGGATGTCCAAGAAGCCTCAGGCCCATGGCTATTCGGTCTTTGAGGTGGATGGCGTAAACCCATTTTATAGCCAAGGGGCCGAGATCAAGGGTCATGAATTTCGTTATTCCACTATCCTTGAGTGGCAGGGTCGGCCGGAGCATCTTTCCTTGAAGATGACCCGTGGACAGGGGTTCATGTCAGGTCGTGACGGTCTGACCATGAATAATGTCCTGGCCTTGTACACCCATGTCCATGCCGATGGCACTCCGGAATGGGCAGATGGGTTCATGAACAGATGTCGGCTACAGAAGGAAAGTGTTGGCCGATGAAAAGGGATACGATTAATATCGTATTTACCTGAGGATAAACCCGGAGACAGGGAGCTCTTTTCCCCAGTCTTTCCAAGCACCGGTGAGAATATTCATGGTTCTGGTTGAGCTGTTATATTCGACCACGTGTCCTGTCTCCAGGCTGCATTGACGATCATAATTGGTGTGGCTGAAGATGAATCGGTAATGTGGAGCCCTTGCAGCAAGAACCTCCTCAATGTAGGCCACATGGCCAGTGGGCATGTTATGCTTATTGGCCGCCAGAATGAGAACGCTGTTGGGGCTGGGGATAAGAGAGCTGTTGCCGCGCTTTTTTTCACAGGCAAACCAAGTCAATGGACCGTTATTCCATCCCTTACGGCAGCTATTGATGCCGCTTCGGCAACGGGCAAAAGGAAGGCTCTGGGGTTCGCAACGGCCCCACTTTTTCTTTTTTCTCTGAGAACTGCTTCGCTGCAACTGATAACATTCTTCGGTTAAGCGGCCTTTGCAGGCGGAGACCGTGGTAACAGATTCAGGTAATAAGCTGGTGTCCAAGGCTTCATCTTCTTCCCTCTGGAGGCCTGCAGACTTTGGCCTGTCAGTCAGCATGTCTCCACATTCGGCACCCTTCATTGGTTGCTGCCCGACCTGGAGTGCTGCTTGCTGTTGCTCGTCCTTGGCGCAGCCGACATGAAGCAGCAAGAACAATAAACATCCGCAGATCGTCCAGAACCGTGCCACGCGGCAAGTAACAGTTTGTCATCAACAGGTTGTGATCAATTGATGCGGGGAGTCGTCCCCAGGACCTTGGCATTGATTATCTGTTTTTCTTCCTCTGTTGGCTCGGGTTGAACCCAGTGGATTAAAGTTTCGGTGACCCGCATGAAATCGCCATTGTCCGCCTTGCATTTGTCACAGATACTTTCGGCCTGATCCCGGTAGATAATAACTTTTGAGGCCGGTTCACCATCTTTTGTCACCGCCGCCATCTTCCGACAGCTGCATTCGAGCCGGACAACAACCACGCCGATCCCGTCTGGACTGCCTTCCAGAATCCCAGCAATCATTGCTTCTTCCGATTTTTCTGCCACCAGTGCTGCGCTTACTTTTGCTTTCTTCGTTTTTGAGGCCATAAAGTGTTCCTATATTGAATAAAGTGTGAAGATGAAAGAATATTATTATTTTAAATGGAAAAGGATCGCATGAATCAATAGAATTTGATCTAGAGGTTGAATGTTGGCCGTCTCTTTCAAGGGTTATGGGGAAGTATCCGCCTTGTCTAGATTGCTTAGTGTCCTATCCCCACTCGGTTTTTTTCTATGGGGACACCACCGCAGGTTTATATTTATAACCTTGGTGTCTATTTTTTTCTACCTGTTTCATTTATGAACATCATCAGTTTTGAGCATTTTTCCTGGGAACATATAACATCCAGGGGAAAGAAGGCTTCTGGGTATGAAGAATCGTTCCGCATTGGCCCACTGTAAAAAGATCACCGGAACGGAGTCCCAGGACCGCTTCTAGCTGGTTAGACGCCCCTGAAGCAATAGAATTCCAGTTGGTCCCATCGTAATGAAGTATCCATCCGGCTTCACGAACCACATATACATCTTTGGCCGACCGTCCCCAGACGTCAACGACTTCCCGATTACTCAAATCTACAGCAATCTTACTCCATTCCGATCCATTATAGTGCAGAATGGCATATTCTCCTACCGCATAGATATCATTTGAGGCGCTACCCCAAATGCCAAGAAGATAACGGTTTACACCTGAATTCATAGGGCTCCAGTTGCTGCCATTGTAATGAAGAATAGTACCATTATCACCTACGGCAAAGATATTGTTTTCTGTTAACCCCCAAACAGCTTTTAACCACTGAGTTGTGCCGGAGTTCATGATAGACCAGGATGAACCGTTATAGTGGTAAATAGTTCCACTAGATCCAACAACAAAGATATTATTGGCCGATGTTCCCCAGATTCCATACAGATGGGTTGATTCGCCAATGCCTGTGTTGACAGGAGACCAGGAATTTCCGTTATAATGCAGGACTGTGTTATTCATTCCCACAGCATAAATATTATTGGAAGCAGTGCCCCAGATAGCATACAAAGGCTCCAAAGTGCCGGAGGTCATTTCTGTCCAGCTTGACCCGTTGTACTTATAAATTATTCCATTTTCTCCGACGGCAAAAGTCTGATTTACCGAACTGCCCCAAACATCCCGGAAGGCTTTAATTGTTCCTGAATATAACGGACTCCAGCTTAATCCGTTATATTGAAGCATCTGGCCACAATAGCCCAGAATCAGCACATTGCTGGCAGAACTTCCTCCTACCCCGGTCAGCGATCCAGGTGAAACCCCAAGATCCATGAGCGACCAGCTCGTGCCATTATAATGGACAACATTCCCATCATCTCCCACTGCAAATACATCATTAGCTCCGCTGCCCCATACCTTGCGTGTTGTGAGTGTGGCTGGCGTATCTATAATGGACCAAACAGAACCATCATAGTGCAGAACCAGATCGGCAGTGGCCTCTCCATGCCCCACCGCATAGATATCATTTGTGGCGCTGCCCCAGACATCATACATGGAGATAGAGAGGAGGGTGCCTGGATCCATGGGTGACCATGCAATGCCGTCATAATGGAGAATTGTTCTGCTGTCCCCAACTGCAACAATATCTGTTGGAGATGCACCCCATATTCCATAGAGACCAGAGGGCGTTCCGGATGTCATGGTCGACCAAGAAGAACCATTGTAGTGTAAAATTTTTCCCGAATATCCCACGACAAAGACATCATTGGCCGATGTTCCCCAAACATCCATAAAAGCACCCGTTGTTCCCGGATCGACGGTAGACCATGAAGTACCGTCATAATGGAGAATGGTATTTGATCCCACTGCATAGATGTCACTAGTGGAGATTCCCCATATTGCATAAAGATCTTCAATGGTTCCTGATATCATTCTGTTCCATGCTGTACCGTCAAAGTGCATAATGGTCCCACCTTTTCCGATAGCATAAATATTGTTGGGAGAAAACACCGCAACATCCATTAAAGTATTTCCCTGAGGCAACGGATTTTGATAACACCAATTGTCCACTGAACACGATTTGGCGTGAAGGTTAGGTTGATTCATTCCCGTGGTCAAATAAAAAGATAGCAATATAGTGATAAGTATTTTGATTTTCATTATTTCTTAAATGTGAGAAATTTGTTTATGGTAACCATCCAGTATTATTGGAAGTATGCCCACCTTTTTGTTTAAATTTGTTTTTTCAGTAAGAAAAGAGTGGCCACGGGTTCGAGGATATCATTTGGACCATGGTGGATATGTGCTAATTTAATCGGATTGATGGAGACCGTCTTTTTAACCATATTATCCATCAGGATATCCGGTATTATGACATTAAACGTTTTAACCTTTAATTATCTTAAGGTACCCCTCTATATTAAAGTCACCGGCTTGGCTGATTGTTATTTGTTAAAAGGATGATAGTGAATTTTGACACAAAACTCAAGTGCCGTATAGAGATATATTCAGGCTCCTCATTTCGGTGGTCGTAGATAAATATTGGACGGGCTTGATGATCAGGAAATATATTGAGTGCGGCCGGGCAAGGTCGTGTAGTCCAGCGGGTGTGAATCCCGTCCCGGAAGGTAGGCCAACCACCGGGTAGCGAGTCCTTGGAGGCTTTATGGTAACATAAAGTTTTAAGCGTAGGATAGCGAGCAGACAGGCCGTAAGCCGAAAGGTTGAAGGGATTGAGCCCCGTAATTTTCCTAGTCGGAAGGACGACATTCTTCAATAGATGGAAGTCAAAACAGTCATCAACGTTAAAGGCAAGGTGGTGACTGCTTCCCGGGGTCGGAGACCATGGCATGTCTGACATAGTGATTACACGGCAACCCGGGAGGCCCTGTGTTTCTTTCGGAGTATCGAGAGTATGCCGGACAACTGAAAAGGGAGAAAGGCAAATGAGACACAGGGAGTCGGATAGCCTCGTAGTACCTGTGAAGGCGGGTAATGCTGCTGGAGGAAAGGAGGCTACACATGGGAGCGTGGTGTGAGGATACACTGGCCGTTCACGGAAGCGGGGAACCAGTGGCAACGAAATTACATCGCATAGCAGAGAAGGCCCGCAAGGAGCTGGGATTCAAGTTCACCAGTCTGTATCATCTGATGAATGAGGAACTGTTGCGGGGATGCTTTCAGCGGTTGCGGAAGGATGCGGCTGCCGGCATCGACAAAATGACCAAGGATATGTACGCTGAAAATCTGGAGACCAATCTGGCCAGTCTGGTAGAGAGGTTGCATCGTATGGCGTATATTCCACAGGCTGTCAGGCGGAAGTATATCCCAAAGCCTGGCAGTACCAAACAACGTCCTTTGGGGATACCGTGTTTTGAAGACAAACTTGTCCAGGCAGGCCTTGTCCGCATACTGGAATCAATATATGAGCAGGATTTTATAGAAGACTCATATGGATTCCGGCCTGCCCGAAGCTGTCATGATGCCCTCAAGACATTGAGTCTGACGATGGAGCGTAAGCCGATCAACCATATTGTCGAAGCGGATATTAAAGGCTTCTTTGATAATGTAAATCAGGAATGGCTGTTAAAGTTTCTGGCACATCGGATTGGCGACAAACGGATTCAACGCATGGTAAAGCGTATTCTCAAGGCTGGGGTAGCAGAGGATGGGAGCGTTACAGTAAGCGATGATGGCACCCCGCAAGGTGGTGTTATCTCTCCGCTGTTGGCAAATATCTACCTGCATTATACCCTTGACCTCTGGTTTGAAAGGATTTACCGCAGGAGTTGTACTGGCTATGCCCGGCTCATCCGCTATGCCGATGATTGTGTGCCACGAAGGCACGCACGGGTGCGCAGCACCCAGTGCAGCCATGCTGCATAAAAGATGAGGGTCGGCCCCTCGAAGCCGCCATACAGGTGGAGGCTTCAAACCACCGTAAGCTGCGTCGGTAAAGAGCCGGGGTGGTGAGCGTAACGGAAAAGGTCCCGCATGACGGGATCAGGTATGTTTCAAGGAGACGAACGTAAGTGAATCACTATTGAAGTGTCGAAAGCGTAGGGATGAGGTCAAAACCGGGGGGTAGTCGTTACCCCGGGATAAGTCTGGCGGTTACC
>VMSP01000179.1 GCA_013792135.1 Desulfocapsa sp.
CGTTCCGGTTGCCTGGCTTCAAAATTTAAGAGGTAGACCTATGATTATCAAGACGCTGTTTTGGCTGGCACTGACCACGTATCACGAGGCCAGGGGCGAAAGCGATCCCGGCCAGAAGGCTGTGGTCAAGGTGATCCTCAACCGGGCCAAGGCCAAGGGATGGCCGGTCGCTGATATCGTCAAGGCCCGCAAGCAATTCTCTTGCTTCAATAACGGCCTGAAGGACCCGGCGGTGTGGATCAAGGATATCCAGGCCTTCGCCTCGGTCATGGAAAACGTCCATGACGCCCACGAGGAATGGCTGGCGGGCGATACCCTGCACGGAGCCACCCACTATTACGCCATCCGGGGCATGGTCGGCAACAAGCCGCCCTACTGGGCCGCGTCCATGACCTTTGTCATGGAAGTCGGCAACCACCGTTTTTTAAGGGAAGGCAAATGAAAGGCTGGAATAGACGATGGAAAATCACCAGCCGCTACGCCACCGAACCCATCCAGTATGCGCCAAAGATCAAGCGGCTTTTCGATCAACTCACCACCAGGGAGAAGGGCAAATGCAAGGACTGACAACATGGCTGACATCCACATGGCTGGTAGCTGCTGGTGTGGCCGTGCTGGGCGCAGTGGGTATTGCCTTGTTGTCTTATGGTTATAGGGACACCGGCACGCTGGCCTTAGCTCTGGCCCTGACCGGACTTGCCCAGCAGCTGCTGTGGAAATGGCGGCTGTAGATGGCGGATCAGTTTGACCGTGCCCAGGAGCTGGACGCCTACTACCGGCGGCAGGCCCTGGCGCAGCATAAAGAGCGGATGCCCAAGGGCGATTCCCGCACCCATTGCCTGGAGTGCGGCGGTGAGATCCCCGCGGCCAGGAGAACATATTTACCCGGCGTCCAGCACTGTGTTGGATGCGCCGAACAACTTGAACGTCAGAGGAGACCTTAATGGACCCAGCGGTAATCACGGCAATTGCCACATTCTTTACGGCTGCAAACGGCTGGACCGTGGGCACGGTGCTGCTCTGCATCTTTGTAGTGCCGCCGATCCTCGGCCTGGTGGCGGTGCTCAAGGTAGTCGGGGTGATGTCAGCCCTGAAGGACGAGATCAGGTCCAAGAACGAACAGGACAACAGGCGCTTCGAGGCGATGGTGGCGATGTTCAACCAGCAGCACGCCGAGTTTGCGACCAAGTATGACAACAACGTCTATCTCGTCAAAAACTGGGAGAATACAGCCGGCGACATGACCAACCTGGTGTATCTCAACACCCAGGCGGTGACCAGTCTCTCCCACAAGTTCGACCAACTGATCGGCATCTGGACTTCAGACCGCAACGGGAGAAAGCAATGAGTTTTGACAATGAAAGATTGACCGTCCGCGGCCGTCTCGCAGAAAAAGAACAGGAGGCAAAACGCCTGGAGATGTCAATCTACGGCGATGTCTCGGCCGTGCGGACGATGCTTCCGCCCTTTGCCAAGATCGAAGAAATGCAACCCCAACAGGCTGCCGTCCAGGCCGTGGAGCTGGCCGCCAAACATACCGACTATCTCGGCCTGATCGGTGAGATCGCCGCGATGAAGAAGGCCTTGGGGATCACATGAGTCCCGAGGCCTACTCATGGGAGGTCCGCGAAGCCGCCGAGGAGCTGTATATCATCGACGGCCGCACCTTTGAGCAGGTGGCCGAGACCACCGGCGTCTCCATCTCCCAGCTCAAACGCTGGGGCCTGGACAGCGTGCCTGCCTGGTCCGACCGCCGCCGTGAATATCGCCAGGCCCAGACCTCGGTCAGGCGCGGAGTGATGCTGGCCAAGGCCAAGCTGATCGAATCGGTGATCAATACCGAGGATGCGCAGAAGGCATATGCCTTCTCGGCGTTGGTGAGCTCGGCCAGGACTATCGATCAGGAGGCGCGGGAGCGCAGCCAGGAAGGTCAGGCCCAGGATACAAAGGCAGTGGCAGAACCATCCACGGTTATCAGAACTTCTGCCGATGCCGTTAACGCCCTGCAGCTGGCCGTCCAGAGCAAAATTAACAACATGCTGACGCGGCCCGGCGATCTTTCCTTCGCGGCCATCAAGGACACCAAGGCTGCTCTTGAGATGATCGAACAGCTGCAGAGCAAATATGTCCCGGCAGATGAAGCAACCGTAGGCAAAGGTGGTCTGTCGGATGACGCGGCGGAAGTGATTCGCCGCCAGATCCTGGGGTTGAAGAACTGATGGCCGGTTACCTCAAAGAAGACAGATCGAAACGGGCGCCGATGGCCTTGCTGCCTTACCAGCAGCGCTGGCTGGAAGATGACAGCCCGGTAAAGCTCATGGAGAAATCGCGGCGGATCGGCATATCATGGGCAGAAGCTGCCGACGATGCGCTCCTTTCCGCCAGCAAGAGCGGCATGGACGTCTGGTATATCGGCTACAACAAGGACATGGCTCAGGAGTTTGTCGAGGACTGCGGCGACTGGCTCAAGCATTACCAGAAAGCCGCCTCGGCGGTGGAAGAGTTCGTTCTCAAGGATGAAGACAAAGATATCCTGGCCTTTCGTATTCGCTGCGCCTCGGGCTTCAAGATCGTCGCTCTCTCCAGCCGGCCCTCAAACCTGCGCGGCAAGCAGGGCAAGGTTGTGATCGATGAGGCGGCTTTCCATGACAACCTGGGCGAGCTGATCAAAGCCGCCATGGCCCTGCTGATGTGGGGCGGCAGGGTGGTGATCATCTCCACCCACGATGGCGACGCCAATTATTTTAACGAGATCATCAACGATATCCGCGCTGGGCGCATTCCTTACAGCCTGCATCGGGTGGACTTGGACGATGCCCTGGGGGAAGGGCTGTATGAGCGGATCTGCCTGCGACTCGGCAAGGAATGGAGCCAGGAGGCGGAAGATGCATGGCGGGCGACAATTATCGCCCAGTATGGCAGTGGCGCGGACGAAGAGTTGTTTTGCATACCGTCCCAGGGCTCCGGCACCTACCTCACCAGACCGATGATCGTGGGCTGCATGTCGGCAGATATCAAGGTGATCCGCTACAAACAGACCGACGAGTTCAACGAGAAAAGCGATGCGTATCGCTACTCGCTAGTGGAGGAATGGTGCGGGGATACCCTCGGCCCGCTCCTGGTCGGCCTTGATCCGAAGAGACAGACGGTTTTCGGTGAGGACTTTGCCCGGACCGGTGACCTGACGATCATGCTGCCCGCTCAAGAGACACAGGCCGCCAGCTGGCGTGTGCTGTTCTCTCTTGAGCTGCGCAATATGCCGTTTCGGCAGCAGGAGCAAATTTGTTTTTTCATCATCGACAGGCTGGTGAGGTTCCACCACGGGGCATTCGACGCCAGGGGTAACGGTCAGTATCTGGCCGAGCGGGCGATGCAGAAGTACGGCCCAAAGAAGATCTCCCAGGTGATGCTTACAGAGACCTGGTACCGGGAGAATATGCCGAAGTATAAGACTGCCTTTGAGGATAAGAGCTGGATGCTGCCCTTGGATGCCGATGTCATTGAGGATCACAGGGCCTTCAAGATCATCAAGGGCGTGGCCAAGCTGCCGGAGACCAAGAACACCGGGCAGGACAAGACGAAGAGGCACGGTGATACCGGTGTAGCCGGAGCTATGGCCTGGTACTCAACATACCAGGAAGGCGGTGGCGATGGATGGACCTTCATGCCGGAGAGCGCATCCGTCCCGGCCAGCAGAGTAGTAAGAGGGTATTAAAAAAATATGAACAACGACGAATTGCTCCGCCAGATAGCCGACCATACCAGCGACCCAAACTTTGTCCTCGGCTTGTCGGCCCTGCCGAACCCCGATGAGGTCTTGCGCAAGGCCGGGCTCAGTCATCTGGTCTATGACCAGGTGATGACCGATGGCCATGTGATCAGCAAGGTCATCGACCGGCGGTCCGGTATGTTGCGGCGGGAGTGGGTTGTGGATGCCGGTGGCGATTCGGCCCTGGAGAAGCGGGCGGCGGAGCTCTGTACCCTGGCGCTGGCGGCGATGGCCGAGCATGAAGAGTATCCGCTGGAGAACAGCCTTGGCTGCCTGCAGGAAGCGGCGCTGCGCGGCCACCGGGCGCTGGAGGTTGTCTGGCAGTACAGGGACGGCAGTTGGCTGCCCGAGTTCCTGCGCGATATCCCCAACCGGCGCTTGATCCATACCGGTATTGAATGGCGGTTGCTGACGACCGAAGATCAAGGTTACGGCGTCCCCTTCCCGGCTCGGAAGGTGTTGATGGCCACCCATATGGCCAGCACCGACAACCCTTATGGCGAGGCGCTGCTGTCCCGCTGCTACTGGCCCTACCTGTTCAAGCACAATGGCTTCAAATGGTGGGTGACGCTCGGTGAAAAATACGGCATCCCCTGGGTCATCGGCAAACTCGGCGGCAACGCCGAAGAACCCCAGCGCCGGGATTTGTTGAACAAACTGGTGGCGCTGGTGATGGACGCGGCAGCGGTTTTGCCCAAGGATGCCGAGGTCGATATTAAAGGGCTGGAGGGGGCGACCCCCGATGTCCATGCCGGGCTGATCACCGTCTGCAATGCCGAGATCAGCAAGGTCCTGGTCGGCCAGACGTTGTCCACCGAGCTTGATCAGAAAGGCGGCTCTCGGGCGGCCACCGAAACGCACAGCGAGTTGCGCGGCGAGATCGTCGAGGCCGACAGCAAGCTGGTGGCTCGGGTCATGAACCGGCTTTTCGCCTGGATCACCGAGCTCAATGTCGGGGCTCAGATAGTTTCTCCCAAGTTCAAGTGGGTGGATGAGGACGTTCCGCCCACCGCCTGGGCGGAGGTAGCCGACAAGGCCATCAAGGCTATGCCCGGCCAGGTGCCACGACGCTGGGCCTGGGAGAAGTTCGGTATCCCGGAGGAGATGGCCGGGGAAGAGATGATTCCGGTTCAGCTGGATAATGGAGTCAGCGGACAGACGACGGAACGGCCTGCGGCCTTTGCGAGGGACGATGAATTCACCGAAGAACAGCAGGCGCTTGAAACGCTCGCGGAAAAGGTAATCAAAGAGGCGGTATCGGCCCTTGCCGGTAACGAAGAGAAGATCATGGCGGCGGTGCAGGACGCATCCTCATACGAGGAGGCCATGGACAAGCTGCTGGCCCTCTATCCCGGGCTGGATGTCGTCGGACTGGAAGAGGTACTGGCGAGGACTCTCTTAGCCGCAGATCTGTTCGGCAGACACACCGCCCAGGAGGAAAGCAAGTGACCGTCGCCCTCGATCCTCTGCCCATGGAGGCAGCCGCCGAGTTCTGGCGCAACAAGGTCCAGCTCGGCCCGGCAGAGTTCGCCAAAATTGCCGACGAAGCGAAGATCCGCGCCTTCGGCATCTCCGGCATCGCCAAGGGTGACGAGCTGGCCACGGTCTTCAACTCCCTGCAGGCGGCGATCGACAAAGGGATCAGCTACGGCGAATTCAAGAAAGAGTGCGCCGGGATCTTCGAGCGCCGTGGCTGGACCGGCAAGCGGGAGTGGCGGGTGCAGAACATCTTTCGCACCAACATACAGACCGCCTACAACAGCGGCCGCTATAAGACGCAGAAGGAGAATGCCGAGGCCTTCCCCTATCTCCAGTACAACGCGGTCAATGACCGGCGGACCAGGCCGACGCATGCGGCCATGGACGGCAAGGTCTTTCCGCTCGATCATCCCTTCTGGGACACATGGTATCCGCCGAACGGCTACCGCTGCCGGTGTTCGACCCTGTCGCTCACCGGGCGGCAAATGGAGCGGATGGGCCTGAAGGTCGAGACGTCCGATCCAACCGACAGTCCGATTGAGATCCCCAACCAGGTCACCGGGGCGAAGATGACCGTGCAGCAGCTGCTGCCGGATTCGGGATTTGATCATCATCCCGGCAAGGTGGTCTGGGGCGGGATGGGCGAGTGGCGGGATCGTGGCATCTATCAGGCCATGGATGGATTGCCCGGGCCTGCCGATTATCGTCGGCGGACGCTGGCCAATGTCCAGCCAGCAAAAGTCTCGGACCTGGACGAATCGGCATTGCTGCCGACCGGCAGGGACGATGCGTTTTACAAAAGCGAGTTTGTCCAGCGGTACGGTGAGGAGACTGTCCTCCGTGATGGAGCAGGCGAGCCGGTGATAATGACCTTGCGGAGCTTCCTGGTGGATAAGACGCCGGGTGCTGCCGAGGCATGGAAGTTTGCCAAGGGCGGGCACGGTGAGGCTATCCCCCTGTTGCAAGAGATGATCGAGACCCCGTATGAGATCTGGTTGACCCCGCAGCAGGATCGACAAACCGGGCGGGTTCGCCTGAGCAAGCGCTATGTTTCGCTCTGGAAGACTGAGGATAAAAAGACGATTGCCGGGCTGGCGGTGTTTGAGGTGGTGGACGGGGTGTTCCAGGGAGTGACGGCCTTTATCCCCATGAAAAAGGGTGGAGCCGATTTGACTTATGCCGAGCGGCAGCGGCTGGGACTGCTGCTCTATCCGAAGCGCTGACCGGCCAGGCGCACTGACCGGTACGCATGCATCTGTTGCGGCAGGGTGGCCCCCTCGATGCACGCGCCTAAGGATGTCACGAAGACATACGAAAAATATAAACCACGGCGGACAAAAAAGCAAGTTTGGTCAGTTGCAGGCAAAAACGCCGAGAATGCCCTGTAAGCGATTTTTATGGTGGTCCGGCTCATTGTCCGGCGCCGGGGTGGACCGAAAGGCACAGAGAAAATTAAACGGGTTTTAAACACCCTTTTGAGGTGGCGCATAGATGAGCATCACGCTGACCATAGACAAGTCCGGTTTTGACGAGACGATAGCCAGGCTGCTCGCCGGAGTCGAGGACTTCAGTCCGGTCAGCGGCAAGATTGCCCAGCTGCTCGAAAATTCGGTGCGCCGGAACTTCCGCGAGGGTGGCAGGCCGGACAAATGGACGCCCTCAAAACGGGCGGATGGGGACGCCGGGTACGGCAACAAATCGGGGCAAACCCTGGTCGATACCGCCCGGTTGATGAATTCCATCGTCGGTGTGGGTGATCGCGACGAGGTCCGGGTCGGCACCAATGTCGCCTATGCCGCCGCCCACAACTTCGGCATCGACAAGGAGATCACCCAGCAGGTGCGGGAGCATGTGCGGCGGATCACCCAGGCCTTCGGCAAGCAGATCGCGATGAAGGCGGTCACGGTCAAGGCCCACAGCCGCAAATTTCATATGGACCTGCCGGCGCGTGAGTTCATGCTGGTCCAGGAAGAGGACTGGGAAGATATCTCCGATGTCATCACCGGCAACATCAACAAACTCATGAGAGGATGAAATGAAATTAACGGCAGGGGCATGGACCGAGATCTTCCGGGCCGGAGACTACGGGGCCAAGGGGACATACGGCGCGGATGATCTGGACAAGATGGTTGCCAACTTCAATACCTCCGACCAGGTGCCGATTGTGGTTGGCCATCCCGAGACCGATTCCCCGGCCTGGGGCTGGCTGGCCGCAGTGAAGCGGGTGGGGGATGTGCTGACGGGCAAGGTTGGTGAGCTGCATAAGGATTTCGCCCAAGCCCTGGCCGAGAACAAATTTCGCAACCGGTCGGTGCGGATCGCGAGGACCGCGCAAGGACCAAAACTTCTTCATCTGGGATTCTTGGGGGCCACCCTGCCCCAGGTGGAGGGACTGAAACAGACGGCACAATTCGCCGGCGACGGTGATCGTGTCGACTATGGCTTCGACCTGCCAGGGCAGGTCGATAACCCCGGCAACACTAAGGAGAAAACGACGATGACGGAAGAAGAAATTGCAAAGCTGCAGGCAGACCTGAAAAAAGCCCAGGATGACCTGACTGCCGAGAAAGCAGGCAGGTTGACCGACAAGGAAGCTGCTGACAAAAAGGCCGACGAAGCCAAGGGGGCTGAGTTCTCGGCCTGGGTGGAGACGGAAATGGTCGCCACCGGCAAGCTCCCCGCCGCACGCAAGGATGAGGTAACGGCGTTCATGCGCAGTCTGCCGGACGGCGATACCGCCGATTTCAGTTTTGCGGACGATGGGTCCACCAAGTCGGTGCAACCGGTGGCCTGGTTCAAGGATTTCGTCAAGGGGCTGGCTGCAGCCGAGTTTACCCGAGATCTGCCGGTTGGAGCGGTGAAGGATTTTGCTCGCAAAGGCGAGAAGGGTAAGCTGGTCGACCTGTCCCATAAGGTTTGAAAAGACAATTACGAATTACGAATTAGAAATTACGACAACCATTAACAAGGAGTAACGATCATGCCATTTAACGCAGTGCTGGGCAGCCAGCAGTTTTCAGATGTACAGATCATCGACCGGACCCATCCGGCCATCATCCGGGGCGCAGCCTTCCGGCAGGACGGCCGCGTGCTCCCCAGGGGCCGGGTTGTGGCCAAAGACAGCAACGGGGCCATGGCCGCGTATGAGCCGGGCCTGGCCGCTGCCGTAGCCTGGGTTGCGGCAACAGTCTATGCAGCCGGAGCCCTGGCGCTGCCGACGGTGGCTAACGGCCATTACTACCGCTGTGCCACGGGCGGAACATCCCATACCGCCGAACCGACCTGGCCGACTACGGCAGAGGCGACGGTCACCGATGCCACGGCAGTCTGGGAGGAAGCCGGCCTGATCGGTGTTGACGACCTGGCCGGAGGCGGCGTCCTGGCCGAGGCCATCGATACCGCAGTCGAAGGAGTGGGGCCGGTGCTGAGGCACGGCACGGTGGTGGCCGATAATCTCGATGTGGCCGGGGCGGCTGCAGCGACGGCGGATATTGCCGCCCTGGAAGCGATCGGCATTTACGCCATCTAAAAAGACAATTATGAATTACGAATTACGAATTACGAATGAACTGCGGTTCTTTTTATAATTCTCAATTCGTAATTCAAGCGAACCATTTAACAAGGAGAACCAATCATGCAAGTGAACATTCGTCAGTACTTTACTCCGGCAGCGGTGGCCCAGCATCTTGAGGCCCTGCCGGTCCTGGAAACCTTTATCATGGACCTGATCTACGGCAACCGGATCACCCATCCCCTGCCGGTACTCGGCGTCGATGAGCTGCTCAGCATCACCGGCAACGTCCCGGTGGTCCGGCGTGGCACCGCGGCTTACCCGTTGTCCGGAGAGAGCAAAGGTATCACCTACCTGGAGCCCCAGCCGGTGGATGTGTCCAGCTTCCTCGGGGCGGTCGACCTTAACAACCTCAAGCTGCTTGGCGATCAGGGCATCGAATACTGGGTGCGCGGCAAGGTCGACACCCAGCGGCGGGCGGTGCGGTCGACAACCGAGGCCATGGCCTGTCAGAGTCTGTCCGGGTCCATCGCCTATCCGATGAAGACCGATTCGGGCCTTGACACCTACTCGGTCAATTTCGGCTCGATTCTCAGCCAGACCATCACGGTCAAGTGGGACCATGTCGACAAGACCCTGGCCACTATCCTCCTGGATCTGATAGCCATGGGCAATGTCATCAAGCGCGCCTCCGGCTACGGCTCCAAAATCGTCTACCTGGCGGGTCAGGATGTCTACATCGCCGTCGCCAACAAGATCCTCGGCGTCCAGGATGCCAAGATCAACGCGCAGGTCACCGAAAAGGGCATCACCATCGCCGGCTTCACCATCCTGCTCGCTACCGGCGGCTATAAGGACCTGGCCAACGCCGGGGCCTGGGTGCCGTCGGTTGCCGATGACAAGATTGTCGCCGTGGCCGTCGATGCCCCGTTCAAATTGTTCTACTGCGCACTCGATGATCTCGATGCCAACCTTTTGCCGATGCCGTTTTTCAGCAAGCCGGTGAAGATGGACAACCCCAGCGGCTACAACATTATCGGCATGTCCAAGCCGGTGCCGGTACCGGTACCGAAGGCCATCTGCGCGGGAACTGCTATTTAAGCCATGGCTTATTCAACCATAGATAATCTGCTGGCGCTGCTGCCGGCAGCGGCCCTGATCAAGCTATCCAACGATCAGGCCGGAGCGACCGCCGTCGATATGACCACCATCGCGGCGGCGATCGCCCAAGGCGACACAGTCATAGACGGCTATGTCGGAGTGCAGCGCCAAGTGCCCCTTGATCCGGTGCCTGGCCTGATCGGGACGATCTCGGCCAACCTGGCGATCTACAATCTCTATCGCCGCCGGAACCAGGTGCCGGAGATCTGGGAGAGCCAATATAAAGCCGATATCGCCGTCCTGCTGAAGATCAGTACCGGATCGATCAGCTTCGGCAGCGATGTCAAACCGTCCGCCCCGCCGCAACAGGCCCTGGCCCATGCAAGCGGAAAGATCCTGTCCGGCCCTGGCGGTCTCCTGGAGGGCTTTTAGATGGCGGCGATCCTCAGTCTGGCCCAGCAGCTTGAGGCCCTCATTGCCAGGATCAAGGCTGAGGTGGTGGGCCTGAAATCAGTAGTCGGCCTGGAGGAACTGGAAGAGGCCATGGAAACAGCCGAGCTGCTGCCGGCGGCAGTGGTAATCTACTCCGGTGACTATCCGGAGAAGCCGGCTGCAGGGCTCAGCAATTATGCCGGGCAGAAGATCAACCGCTACTGGTCGGTGATAGTCGTCCTGGAGCTGACTGCCGGGCCGGGTGAAGCCCTCGATCTGATAGAGGCGGTGGAGAAGGCCGGAGTCGGCTGGCAGCCATGCCGGGGGGCGAGGTTCCTGGCGGCTGCGGGGAAAAGGTTTGTCGCAAAATTCAATCAAACACGGGTCGTTTACGAGGTTCGCTTTACGACCATGACCACAACTTAAGGAGATATCATGGGAGCACCATTTTCGTTTATAGGCGAGGCTGATGCCTACGTCGACATACTGAGCGACACCGGTGTACGCACCGGCCTGGAGCTGAAAGGCAACTGCAGCGAGTTTACGCCGAAGCCGGACGCCGAGAGGAAAGAACAAACCTCGAACGGCCGGGGCAAGACCGGTCAGGTTATCGCCTCGGTCACCCTGCCGAAGCCGATGACTTGCACCGTGAAATTCAACCAGCTCGACCAGGCGCTCTTTGCCGCCGCCTTCTTCGGGACTAACTCGATACTGACTCAAGCAGCCGGGGCTGCTGCCGAGCGGGATGTGACGACCATTGAGGATAAGTGGGTGGAGATAGGCGGGGTCATGCTGGCGTCCGCCGTGGTGACAGATCCCACCGGCTTAACCACCTACGTCCTCGGCACCGATTATGAGCTCAATACCCGGTTGAGCATGATCAAAGCCCTGGCCACCGGGAGTATTCCGAGCGGCGAGATATGCAAGGTCACCCCCACCTATGCGGCGGTAAACGGCGTCGAGATGAAGGCGATGACCAAGAGCAACGTGCGGATCCGCGTCAAGCTCGATGGTCAGAACTTTGCCGACGGCCGTGATTTTATCACCGACGTCTATATGATGCGCCTCAACCCGACCAGCAACTTCAGCTTCATCGGCACCGAGTTCGCCGAGGTCACCTTCGACGGCGTCCTCGAAACACCGACCGGCTTCGATGAGCCAATGAAACATACCTGGCTGAGCTGATCGGCTTAATCAATTACGAATTACGAATTACGAATTTGGGGGATTAAATGCGGAAAAGCAAAATTATCAACGTCGAAGGTCTCGGCGAAGTGACGGTAAAGGAAATCAGTCCCTTTGCCGTCTACAAAGCGATGTCATCCGGTCAAACAGGCCCGGAGCTCCTGGCCCTGGCGTTGGACTGTATCAGCCTGCCACTGGAGAAGGTGGAGCAACTCTATCCCTCCGAGCTCGAACAACTAGTCAACACCTTTATGGAGGTGAACAGCTCTTTTTTGGCAATAGCGGCCAAGGTCGGCCTCAAGCAAACCATAACCGGCATGGTGGAGCAGCTCTCAAAAACCTTGCCGCAAGTGTTTGCCGACTCATACAAGCTGGCCATGTTGGTGCCTGGCATTACGGGTGGCACTTCTTCCTGATCGCGCTTGAGACTTTGAACGGTAAATAGGCATGAACCCCAATAATCGCTTGGAAATGTTCCTCACCCTCAACGCTGAGGCCTTCAAAAAAGGCCTCAGCGCTGCCGGTACCGGCGTGCGCAATATGGCCGGTGGGGCCAATGCGGCCTTCTCAACGACCAAAGCCAGGCTGCAGGAAAATCTAGTTGCCGTCAAAAAATACAACGCCGAACTGCAACAACAGAGTGGTATTGTCCAGGGTTTAAAGGGCCATGTCACTGCCCTGGTCGGGGCCTACCTCGGCTTTCAGTCGATCATCGGGGTCGTCGGCTTGTTACGGTCTGCCGATTCTGCGGCCTTCTCCTTGGAGGCATCGCTGCGGGCGGCAAATCGCGAATTCACCAATATAGGCAATGCCGACTCTTGGACGGCGGCTATCGGCCGGATGGCCGGAGAGCTGCGGATATACTCCAAGTCGGAATTGAAAACGGCAGTGGCCTCGACCATCGACATGACCAAGCGCCTCGGTTTTTCTGCCGAGCAGATGGAAGTCCTCATTAAGAGGACCGCCGACCTCAGTGCCGGTAAGACCGACCTGAATGGCGGTATCGAGCGGGTAACCGCGGCGATGCGCGGCGAAGCAGAGGCTTCTGAGTATCTGGGCCTGACCCTGAATGAGAACTACGTCAAGGCCTGGCATGAAGCCCATAACGCTCACAACAAGGCCTGGAAAGATCTGACAGATCTGGAAAAGGCCCAGATCCGCTTCAACGTCTTTCTGGAACAGGCAACCCCCCTTACGGGCAAAGCTGCCGATTCGGTCACTACCCTGTCCGGTGCCTATGCCCTGGTCGGGGCCAATATCTTAGATGCAGTAGAAGGCAACCGGAACGCAGTTGAAGCCACCAAACAGCTGTCGACATTTATCGCCGAAAACGCCGACAAGATCGGCGAGCTCGCGACCATCCTGATCACTGCTGCCACGGCGACCATGCAGTTCGTCTTGAATAATAAAGAAGCGGTGGCGGCAGTAGGTCTCGTGGTGCTCGGTGCCGGGACTTTATCTTTTGCCATTTCTTCGCTGACCACGGTATGGCGGGCGCTGAATGTGGTGATGCTGGCGACTACAGGCCAGCAGTTTGGTCCTTGGGCGGCATCAACAGTCACCGCTATCAAGTCGGTCAATCTGGGGGCGATGACGCTTAAGACCACGATGGGGGCACTCGCAGGATTGCTGCTGGCCTGGGAGGCAGGCAAGTGGTTTGGCGGACTCATCGGCCAGATCGACATTGTGCAGACGGCCATGGTGGGCCTGATCCACAAAGCCGATCAAGCGCGCCTGGCTGCTCAAAAGATGTGGGCGCAGCTCACCGGCTCGGATGCGGATGTCAAGGCCATTGATGACAAAATCGCTATCAGCAACACAGTCTATAAAGAGATGCTTGCCGATATCAAGGCTGGCAAGGGCGCAGGGGAGAAGAAAAACACCGCGCCGGAGAAGCAGCCGGAAGCCCCTGAAAACCCTAAACAATCCGACACTCCGGATGCGCAGAAAAAAGCTGATGTCGGTTACCGCACCCCTGAATATCTCGATCAGCTTGATGAGGCGGTCTTGTCGCCGGAGGAATTGGAGGACCGCAAGAAGCGCTGGGCCGAACGGGAGCAGCAAGAAAAGCAGCTTAACGACGAGAAGAACACCAGGCTTGACGATGTGGCCAAGGCCAACGCCGAGAAAGATGGCAAGCGGGAGAAGATCAGGCAGGCGGACCACAACCGCAAGGTTGATCCGAATAGCTCTAATTACGACCGAGAATATGCGAAAAACTATGCGGCAAAGCAGCGGAGAATTGCGGCTGAAAAGGCGGCAGAAGAGGCCCGCAAACATCCGCCACAAAGACAAGGAGAACAACAGTTATCCGAGGTAGAGCCGGAGGAAGAACCAGAAAATGACCGGGAGACAGAGGCCGGCAAGAAGTCGAAAAAGGTGATATCCAGATCCGGTGGATCTGCCGGGGCCAGCCTGATCAGCGAAGAGATCAAGGAGATCGAGACCGAACGCAAGGCCGAGCGCAAAGAGTTGTTCCAGGGCATGGCCACCCTCGACCATATCGACCAGATGAACGCACAGGTCGATATGGCTGCCGCCTCCAAATATGCAGCCAAGGCCTCTGAGCGCAAGCGGCAAATATTCGACGCGCTCCAATCTGAAAACGAGCGCAACCGGCAGGCCGAGGAAGACGCCGCCGCCAAGGGCGAAACAGTTGTCACCAAGCGGGCGACGGCTACATATGATCCGGCCATTGCCGCCCTGGAGGCCGCAGCCAAAGAGAACGAGTTGCGGGCCAAGCAGATGAAGTCCGGGACATTGTCGGCAATGGCGAAGAGCCTCGCAAATGTGGAGGCCGAGCGCCAGGCGTTCGCCAAGGGTGCAGAGGCCAAGAAGGCGCAGATCGAGGCGGATCAGGTTGCGGCAGAAAAAGAGTATCAGACCAAGCTGCGCCTGGCTGAGCTGGACAAAGGCCTGCACGAAGAGGCGGTTAAACGCAACGAAGATCTGGCCGAGTCGGCTGAACAATCCGCCGCCGCGCGGATCAAGGCCGAAGAGGACGCCACCGGTAAGGCCAAGTCTGTATTTGAAAAATATGCCGCCCGCGTCAAGGAGTTGCAGGACGAGATCGCAGGTCGTGAGCGCTCCCTGGCCGACGAACTGAGCGACCTTGATCCCCATGCCACCGAGGAGCAGCGCTGGCGAAGAAAGGCCAAGGCCGCCGCCGATTACGAAAAAGCAGCCAAGGCAGCCATGGCAGCCGGTAGGCTCGATGAAGCCAGAGAATACGCCGATCAGGCCAAGACCACCTACGCCGGGCTGAAAGACGGCAGCGGCCGGATCAGCGACAAGCTCGCCGGTCGCACCGCCTTCTCCGGGGTCAGCTCTGCCGGCAACCTGGGCCTGGCGATCAGCAAGATGATGACCGATGCCGCCGGCAAGGCCGCAAAATCAGGGCTTATGGGGATTGATGGACTAAACACCCGTATTTCATCGCAGTTACAGAAGGCCATGGGCGCCCTGGCCGATGCCGCCCCTACCGGACCCGGCAAACAGCAAGCGGCGCAGGTGCATGAGATCCGCCTGGGGAATGCCAGGTTGCAGGGCTCGCCGAACGATGTAGCTGATTTTATCAAGCAGTTGGAACTGGCGGGGATGCGCGCATGACCACAATCACCCTGACCGACAGTACTACCACCATCACCCTGCCCGATGACACTTTATGGCGGGATGAGCTGGACTGGAGCCCGGTGGATCAATCCATCGAATATATGCTGTCCGGGGCGCTGGATATTCAAGGCGGTACCCGGCTGGCCGGTCGACCGATTACCCTGGGCGGCGATGAATCATCCAGTTGGCTGGCTCGGGTCACCATCCTGGCCCTGATGACTTGGGCCGGGATTGCCGGTCAGAGTTTGACTCTGGATTACCATGGTCGGATCTTCACCGTCATGTTCCGCCACCAGGACGCCCCGGCTGTTGATGCCAAGGCCGTGCTCGAGCAGGTGCCGCCGGCGGATGAGGACTGGTACTGGTTTACTATAAAATTAATGGCAGTCTAAATTAAATTACGAATTACAAATTACGAATTACGAGGTCGTTTCCTTTAATTCGTAATTCGTAATTCTCAATTCGTAATTCAGCGAACAAAGAGAGCGACACAATGCCAGTAACAACCGATGATATAAAGATCCGCGCCAGTCAGCGACTCACCGATGAGACGGACGGTGGCGGCTTCATGACCGCAACCGAGATCGTGGATGGGGCGATCAACAACCTGCATGACGATATCAGCCGTCTCGACCGGACCATTGGCCGGGTCTCGCTGCGCAAATTCTTCGTGCATGTCGACACCGCCGATACTGACGCCTATTACGGGGCGCACGTGATAGTCAGCGAGCGCACCGCCGATCCGGGTGTCAGTGTGGTCTTGATTGCCTCCGAGTCGGATGCGGAAGACCGGGCCGGGGCGGTGAATAGATTAGAAAGCTATGTAGCGCGAGGCCCCAAGTATCAGGGATGGCTGTGGGGAGACCAACTGGCAGGCAGTCGGGCCATCCTCCTGTTTCAAAAACGGGGACTGGCCGTGCCGAAGGTCGGATCAGTGTTCTTTTTCATCAAAGACGAAGGCCTGGCCGGCGAGGTGTCGCAATATGTGCGGGTATCAAAGGTCGAGAGCAGCGAACAGGAGTTTACGACCACCGCCTCATCAACTGAATACGGCGAGATAGCTCAGTCGTTTAATCGCACCGTGGTGACCATGACTATCTCAGATCCGCTGCGCTATACCTTCCCCGGGATTGCCATTACCACCAACGACGCGGTCACCGGCGGGGATATCTACACCACCGTGGTGGCGGATTCCGCCAAATACTACGGGGCCATGCCGGTCACCGAGGCGATCCCCAACAGCGCCGTGGTGCTAAACGTGGAGAGTATTTATGCCCAGATAGTGCCGACCTCGCAAGGCGAAGCGCCCATGGTTGACCTCTCCGTTGGTGAGGCCGGACCGGTGATCGGCAGCGGAATAGCGCGCGCCATTACTGTGCCGAGTTTCCCGATGAGCAGCGGCTGTACCCTCTATTTCGGCATGGGTTTGAAGCCCGGTTCCCTCGCGGTGGACCACAACGGCCACACCTACACCGACACCGGCGGGGCTGGCATCATCTACGAGGGAGCCACCCAGATGGGCACAGTGGATTATTCCACCGGCCATATCTCCTTTGCCGGGGTGGCCAGCGCCACCGCTACCGCTACCGTTACCGCCATCGCCGGGGCCGAATCCCCCCGAGTCAATGACACCTTCATTATCCCGGTGGAGCTGAGTAACCGGGGGTATAATTTTACCGCTCTCCTCAACCCGCTGCCGTCCCCCGGAACGCTGGTGGTTGACTACATGGCCCAGGGCGAATGGTATCGTCTGCGCGAAAGAGCAGGCAATCTGGTGCCTGATATCGCCGCCACCGGGACGGGCACGGTAAACCTGGCCACCGGCTCAGTTATACTGACCTGCGCCGCCCTGCCGGATGTCGGCAGCGGGATCCTGTTCTCCTGGGGATCGCCCCTGGAGCTGGTCGATTTGGCAGGCTCGGTCACCATTGACGCCGCCCAGATCGATCACACCGTCGCCGAGGCCCCGGTCAAGCCGGGATCGCTGACTATCTCCTGGATGTCCGGCGGCAGCACCGTCACCGCCACCGATAACGGCTCCGGATTTCTGACCGGGGCCGCCACCGGAACCATCAACTATGCCACCGGTCGCATGCTGTTCGAACCAACCCTGCTACCCTCTCCCCAGACCACCTACGAGCTCAATTACCACAAATACCCCTGGCTCACTGAGGCGATGGCGATAACCACCACGGCGGGGATCGCCACCGCCACCCTGAGCCAGGCACCCCTTAAGCCGGGGACGCTGGATTTGCGGGTGATGGTGGGGTTTGCTGCCGGTTTCGGTCATATCTACGAGTTGCGCGACGACGGCGCAGGCGGCCTGAGCGCCGGGGGATTCAGCGGCATTCTAGCCATGAGCAGCTCAGGATCGTCCGGAGGGATGACCTACGGCTGGGACTTTGAGGTAACGCCCTCGCTGACGACCTCCACCAGCTCAACCATTGTAGAGGTGAGCGGGGTAACCGGCTCGATAGATTACCTCACCGGGGAAATATCGCTGAACGTCGGGGCCATCAGCGGTACCAAATCAGCGATCAGCGAGACCTACACTGTAGCGGAATATAACTCGGCATCCGCGACTCACTCCGCGCCGATCACCAGCTATACGCAGACTATCACCGCTATATCCGGTGGGACGACCTCCGAGCTGATCTCCACCTATACCCTGAGCGCCGCCGCCGAAGTAGCGGCCACCGAGACCACGCCGGTCAAGCCGGTGATCATCGACCTTACCCGTGATATCAGCGGCAAAGTTCTGGTGCCGAGCTCGGTGGCGTTTCTGCTCGATGGCGTGCGCCATGTTGACCGGTTGGGTCGGGTGTACAGAATAGCGTCCATGATTACCGGCATGGCCGTTGACGTGGGGACGATCAACTATACCACCGGCGAGGTGATCCTGGATCTGTACGAGGGCGGGTCTACCGCCATTGAAGTCACCTCCATGCTGGGCCGCTTCGGCCATCAGTTCATGTCCGGCTGCACATTCCGCACGCCGGGCGCGCCGATCAGGCCGGGCTCCATCCAGATTCAGGGGGTTGCCAATGATGGCCGGGCGATTTCCGGGACATCGGGATTTGATGGGACGATCTCCGGCCAGCTCTGCCGGGGGTTGGCCAATTTTGAGACGGGGGTGGTGTCGGTGGAATTCGGCGAGCTGGTGGACGCTATCGGTAACGAGGGTGAGTCATGGTACGATATTGACCTGGTCGATATCGATGGCCAAATATTCAAGCCGGTGCCTGCTTTTTGCGAGACGCTGACCTATGCCTGCGTTGTTTATTCCTTTATTCCGCTCGACGCTGAGCTGTTAGGCATCGATCCGGTGCGGCTGCCGGTGGATGGCCGGGTTCCGATCTGTCGGAGCGGTGATGTGGCCGTGGTACACAATACTCAAGCGCTGACCCTGTCGCCGGATCCAACGGCGGGTTATGTCTACACCCTGCCCCGCGCCGCTGATTCGGTGGAGATCTATGACAGCAGCGCCGGTATTCCGCTGCGCGTCCCTACCACCATGTACGCCCACGAGGAGGGCGGGACCACCATCACCATCGACCTGGTGAACAGCGACTTCACCGGCTATATCATGCCGCTGGTGGCCATGCACAAGATTGAGGACATGGTGCTGGTGTCGGCCACCCAGATCAACGGTCAGATCAATTTGAGTAGGGGGGTGACCAAGGACTACCCGGTAGCGGGGACACTGGTCAGCTCGGCCCTGCTCTTCGGCGATCTGCGCGCGCGGGCATACGGGTTGTTCGATCAAAAAACATGGACGAATGTCTTTTCCGACGATCTGATCGGCGATCCGGCCACCGCCACCTATAACGAGATTGATTATCCGCTGACGGTGACCAATCGGGGTTGCGTGACTGAGCGCTGGGCGCAGGTTTTTGACAGCCCCGATCATTTCTATTTGATCGGCGAGAAGCGCGGCATTGTGGCCTCAGGCTATATCACCCAGGATTTCAGCCCGATCAACCAGGCCACCGGCAATGCCTATTTTTTCCAGGATTATCGCGGTTTCGGTTCAGGATACGTGGCGGGAAACGTCAACCGTTTTAACACCACCGGAGCCGCTCCTGGTGCCTGGTCGGTGCGTACCACACTGCAGGGTCCGGAGACCGAGCCGGAAGATCATTTCACCATCCAGCCGCGGGGTGATGCGAGATAAAGACAATTACGAATTACGAATTACGAATTACGAGGTTTTGCCTTTAATTCGTAATTCGTAATTCAAAATTCGTAATTCAGCGAACGAAGAGAGCGACATGATACCAATAGTTTACCGATGGGACGATTCCAACGCGCCGGTGGCGAGGGGCGAGAGACGCAGCTTATGCGATATTTTATACGCCTGCCTGGTCACCGGCTACGGCACCAAACTCCCGGCGGGCTGGACGCGGGAATATGTCAATGCCACCTTTGACAAGGCAGCGTTCCGCAACAATCCAGATACGGGCACGGGGTTTTATCTGCAGGTTGATGGGGCCGGGGCGACGTATGCCTATCAATCCAAAATAATGGGCTACGAGGTGATGACCAATGTTGATGCCGGGCTGTTTCCTTTTTCGTCAACAGCTCTAGGTGAGTGGTATATATCGAACGCCGCAGGCACTACGGCGCGGCCGTGGGTGCTTGTAGCTGATGAAAGGGCTTTTTATTTTACCTGTTGGAGGTTTGCGTCTGCTGCCGTAACTCCAACTAACGCAGATATAAATAAAAATGAGATTTTTTTTGGCGACATAATCAAGTGGTCTCCGGATGATAACTACGCCTGTTTGCTCAACGCAGGTGTTTCTCTTAACACTTATGGGCTTGGATTGGATATTTCATTAAGAATTCAGTCAACGTCGTCAGGAAACGGAACCATCAAAATGCCCAGAAAGGCTAATGGCTCACCAGGATCAATAGTGCCTGCGATTATTTGCGGTGGAGGACCTGGAGCAGAAGGAAACGTAAGTACAAATAACATAAACACGCCAGGTGTAGTAGGCATGCCTTTTGTTAATGGCGATCCTATTTTAATATCTCGGCCCTATATTAACGATAGCGCGGCCTATACATTAAGAGGCTGGCTCCCAGGGTTTTATTATCCATGCCACAACTCGGCATCATTCCAGCAGCTATCTACCCAAACAGTCGATGGGAAGAGTTATCTTGTTATAAATGGATATCTTAATGCCGGATATGTCGGCGGCTATTTCATCTCGCTCGATGACTGGAGGGCATGATGCTCTTTGATTTTATCCGCTCAGGGGCTCCACCCTTCAGAACCGACCGACACCGCCTGGCGGGAATCTGCATGGTTGACGGTGTGCCCGGAAAAAAACTGGTCTGCGTGCTGCTGCGCGACTCGTGGACGCTGGTAGCTGCGAAATACAGCGACCCGGTTACCGGGGCCTTCGAGTTCCTCGGCCTGCCCGAATACCCTCTGGCCTCCCTGCTGGTGGTGGGGCTGGATGAGCTGGGCGGGCAGGACTATAACGCCGCACCGGCTGATTTTATCAGCCAGGTAACGGGGGCTTGATGTGGTCTATATCCCGCCTGCCGGTGATGCCCTTCAGCTGGATTTCACCGGCGGCTATACGCCTCCGGCCGGGGATGGGATTATCCTCTCTTTCGGCATCCAGGCAGAGCCCCTGCCTCTGCCTGCCTACGGCGGAGCCAAGCGGATCGCCTGGGGCAAGCTGCGCCGGGTTGATCGCGGCTGCGCCATCCCCTGGAAGGGCATGGACCGGACTGATCGCAGCCTGCGCTCCAACTTTGCGGCGGTGGCTGCGCACCTGCAGAAGGAGGTGCGCGCACCCTGGAGCGAGACGACCAAGACGGACAGGCTGCCTGTCTCCATGGCCTGGCAATCCGGCGCGGCTGCGGATCATACCCGCCGTCTGCCCTGGGTTAACCCGGCTGCTTGCCAACGGACGGTGGGAATGGCCTGGGGAGCTTTTGACCGCCATGACCGGCGCGTGGTGGTGCCGTTTATCAACCGTTGCCGCCCGCTTGATCCGCAGCATCGGCTGGCCTGGGAGGGCATGGTGGTACGGGACACCCGGCATGTGGTCCCCTGGATCAACAGCCTGCCGCGCTGGGATAAACTGCAGCGGGTCTACTGGGGCCGGGAACTGTACGAGCGCATCTGTCTGCGCGGCTATGAGCCGCCTGCCGGGGATGCCATCGTGCTCCATATGGACACCAATATCTCGCAGGTTAATGACGGGGCCGATATTCGCCTCTACTTTGACCGGATGTCCTATGATCTGCGCTGTAAACAGCGGGAGCCCGGCGGCTGGCGTGATCAGTATATTTATCTCCCGCCGGTCACCTGGCCGCGTGCGGCAAAACTGGAGGTGCTGTACACCATGAACTCGGCTCTGCTCACCCGCGTCAGCGACCGTGCCCCGGTGGAATTCCACAGGGTTGAGGTGGCGGCGGATATTGACTCCTGGTGCTGGAGCTTTTCCGCCAGGGTGCCGGAGGCGAGTCTTGCCCTGGTCATGCCGCTGGCCGAGCCGGTGGAGGTGGAGGTCGAGATCAACGGCTTTCAGTGGGTGGTGCTGGTGGAGAGTTGGAGCGAATCGGCATCGTTCGGCAAACGGGAATATCAGCTCCGGGGACGGTCCGTTTCGTCGGTGCTGGCTGACCCTTACGCTGTACTGCAATCCGGGAGCAACACCCTGGCCGCCAATGCCCGGCAGCTGGCCGAAGAACAGTTGCTCTATACCGGCTGGACCATTAACTGGGGCGTGGTGGATTGGCTGGTGAGCTCCGGGGCGCTGAGCTACAGCAACAGCTCACCGATCAAGACCATCCAACGGATTGTTGAGACCGCCGGGGGAAGGCTGCTCAGTAACCGCACCGCGAAAGAGCTGCTGGCCATCCCCCGCCTGCACTCCCTGCCGTGGACATGGGGAGCGGCCACCCCGGATCTCGGTATCTCTGATTATGTGGTGCGCAGACTGAGCCGGGACTACGTCAACAGTCCAGCTTTTAACGCGGTTTTTGTATCCGGAGAGGCCCAGGGCGTGCTGGCCAAGGTCTTCCGCACCGGCACCGCCGGCGATATTGTCGCCCCCATGGTCACCGACGCGCTGATCACCGCCACTGAGCCGGCCCGTGAACGAGGCAGGGAGATCATCGGACGGTCAGGCAAGTGGAGTAAAGAAGGCTTGGAGCTGCCGCTGACGGTCTCCGGTTCCTTGCCCGGACTGCTGGAGATCGGCCAACTGATTGAGATGTCCGAGCGGGGAATAGATTGGCGGGGCCAGGTGGTAGGGGTGCGAGTGGCTGCTGATAGGAGCCTGGGCCTGAGAGTGTCACAAGATATCGACGTGGAGCGCTGGTATGGCGATTAACCTGTGGCGTAGATTCGAGAGCCTGATCAAACCGGCGGCGGAAGAGGTGGTGACTATAACCGCCATCCACGCCGACGGCACGGTGACCGCCACCACGATGACAAATGGCGTCGTGCGCCTGCGCTGTGCGATTGAGTTGGTAGTTGGCGATAAAGCCTTTGCCGCTGATGGGGCTATTATCGGCAAGGCCCCGAGTTTAACCTATTACGAATTGGAGGTGTAAGAAATGCCCCTGGCCTGTCTTGAAAAATGCCCGATGGCAAAATGTCGCAGATTTTTTCAGTGTGAAGAGCACTGGAACGGGGATGAATTGGAAGAGATGCAGCCGGATCCACCGGCCAAACGACCGGACTGGGTTGAACCTGAACTGGAAAACGATGAGGTGAAGAAATGAAACGAGTTTTTTTGTTGATGATGTTGGCGATTATTCTCTATCCATTATGTTCATTTTCCCGCACCTATGAAATAGGTGATGAGATCAATGGCGTCTCTTTTACTCCGCAGCTCACCTATAAAACGACATCGACAGAGTGGACTGATTGGAACACGTTTTGGTTTGGTGGGGCTATAACAATGTACGGGGTAGGTGATCTTGGATCCACTTATCTGGGGATAAACTCAGGACATGCAAAAGAGGCAAATCCTATATGGGGTAATCCACCTAATTATCTTCTGATGGGATTATCTAAAATTTTGGTGCTGGGATGTGCTTACTACTATATCGAGTACATCCTTAATCCTGCCGATCGGCAAACGTATCGGAACTGGACGTATGGAAGTTTGACTGTTTTGGGGGGAATTGTCACCGGCAATAACCTGATGGTGGCAAGATGAAAAAGAAAAAATACACCTGCCCCGAGTGTAAAAAAGTATGTGTCAGAAATCATGATGGCGGGGTTATCTGTGTAGCCTGCAATAAGGTGTATGCACGGACAGCGACCGAGGCATATAAGCTGCTGGATATTCGCCAGCAAGATGGCAGGAAGGATGTCAGCAACCATAGAACTCAAAAAAAAGAGGTGATGAAATGAAGCAAGGAATTGTTATGATGTTGGCTATGGCGTTGATGCTGGGTGGATGTGCCGGTGGTGATTATGCGGACTATTCCACTGCCCTGCAGACGCACTCAAATGCGGAATCAACCAGAATTGCTGCCCAGAGTCAGGCCATCTCCACCATGGTGGCGTCTGCCAGACCCTCTACCCCTATGGAGGGGACTTTACTGGCAGTGATCGGCATGATGCAGGTAGAACGACTGCAGCCGGTACCACTTGGTATCGCAAAACCGACTACCGGCATGGACGTCCTTAATACTGTGGCCGGTCAGCTTCCCATGGCCGTTATGGGTATGACATCCTGGGGCATAGCAAAGAGTCTATCGCAAGTGGCCGGTGATACCAATACTTTCAACGGCGATGCCACCCTGACCGACTCAATGAATAAGTCGTACAGCACTCAGCTGACTACTGCCGGGGGCTCTATTTACCCGACCACGTCCACCAGCGTCACTGCCAGCGGTGACGGAACAACGGCAACCAACACCAACCCGACTCCGGTGGTTGTTCAGTGAAATACTATAAAGGCTATAAGTACGTGGTCGCTGAGACGTTTTCGCTGCAAACAGCGATTCTTGGCTTTACGGTTCAGGATAAGCTCACGAATATCCAACCTGACGGCACGTTAACTGTTCAGCAATGGTATCCGTGGGACGGCAACAGCGGTCCGGTCCTGGATGTTAAATCCTCACTCGAGGCGAGTTGTGGGCATGATGTTCTCTGTGACTATATTAATATGGGGTGGCTGCCTGGCTACCTGCAGCCGCTAGTGGATCAGGAATATTATCAGATAGCCGTTGCTAAAGGCATGTGGTGGCGGAGAGCGCGGGCCAGGATGCTGGCTATCAGATGGTATATGACCGGCAAGGGCGCAAAACGATTTACAAGGAAGGTTCTTGAAGCGTAGGAAGACGGAACGGGGATGTTAACGCATCCCCCAACCACTCGACCGTGAAGAGACACGGAAGGGGCCGACAGGCTTCACCTGCTTAGTCCCGAATGCTGGGTTAGCACGCAGGATGTTGTAGCAGATGAAGCTGCAAATGGAAAGGCAAAAAAAAATGAAAGGAGTTATACCTTATTTCGGCGGCAAATCTCGGCTGGCAAAAACCATCATTGACAAGATTCCTGAACATACCTGCTATGTCGAGGTATTTGCGGGGGGAGCAAGTGTCTTTTTTGCCAAAGAACCATCACCAGCAGAAATCCTCAATGATCTTGATAAAGACCTGGTTACATTGTATCGGGTGATCAAGCATCATCCCGAAGAACTTTATAAGCAGTATAAATTTAGTCTGGTTTCTCGCTCTGAATTCGACAGAGAACAACAGGTCAACCCTGATACTCTTACTGATGTTCAAAGGGCAGCCAGATATCTCTATCTGCAGAAGAATGCCTTCGGCGGTCATATAACCGGCCAAACCTTCGGCACGAGTACTACCGGCAAGCCGCGTTTAAACCTGCTGACGCTTGAAAACACCATCGAAGATGCCTGGAAGCGGATGATCCATGTGACCATAGAATGCAAGGACTTTCGCGACCTGATCACCAGGTACGACCGGCCGCATTCGTTTTTCTTCCTGGACCCTCCATATTGGAACATTCCAGGCTATAAATATGATTTTGCTGATCAGGACTTTTATGACCTGCTGGATATCCTGAAAGACATTAAAGGCAAGTTTCTTATGACTATCAACGATACGCCTCAAGTCAGAGAAATATTCTGTGGTTTTTCGATTGAGGAAGTTACCCTGAAATACTCATGCTCCGCATCAAAAGCGAGCAGGGCAAAGTTAAGGACTGAGCTGCTGATTTCGAACTATAAATAGCCTGGCAATGGCTTGCACTTGAGGGTAGGATTCTTTGATAGATTTACTAAAGAAAAATTCTACGTTCAAGTGCAAAAGTTTCTGCGTTTACGTGCAAGCTTACA
>VMSP01000117.1 GCA_013792135.1 Desulfocapsa sp.
TATGACATGGTTCACATTCAAAGTAACTCCTCCCTCATATTTGTAATATGAATCTTCTATCAGTTGTGGGAGGTGTTGTCCAGGATATAATGCAACTTGTCGATATTGTTTTGTAAGCGAGTTAGGATAAATTCACCCTGGGTTGTGTTCCTACTGTTTTCAGGTTTTTTAGCTCGATGACCAAGGTGACAGATAAAATCACCTTGACTTTCCATTCGACACAATCATATCATTTTGTATGAATTAAAAAATAGTTCCAGTGATACGAGATAAAGCCAAACCTGCCGGAAGACAGGGACGGAAAGTTACGGGTCTATTAGATAGCCGGACTGCCTTGGAAAAGGTAGTCCGGCTTTTTTTTATGGAGCTTACACTGGTTAGATATAAACGGAGAATTGCAGCTGTTATGCTTTGAATTATCCATTTGGATGGACATGGGGCTGGGTGTCGGACAGCTGGTATTGTTAACAGATCTGCTAAAATTGTAAGGTTGGACGAAGCCGCTACGCGGCAGACAAGACGTGTAGCGGCTTCGTCCAACCATGTGTCGCAGAGGACGCGTACAATGCTGCGCGCCGCTGAACGCTAACGTAGGGGTACATCCGAACTATGAACTTTGTCTACTAAATATCGGAATTAGCAGCGGAAAGCGAATATCATCACCCAAACATGGAGGTGTTACGATGAAGTTTGACCTTTCAACATCAAACGCAAAAATCACTGATTTAGTCCGCGATGAGGTAGTATACAAGTTAGTCCAACTTGCGATCGGGGGTATGGAGGTCACCCAGGCCACTCAATACTACCAGTCAGCAGGGCACCTGACAGACGCCGCTGACCGCGGGCCTGACAACTCTATTCGCCTGGTTGCCGGCAAGCCTGCCATCGTCCGTGTTTATCCATGGAGTTTCTCCGGTATTTCAGGAGTTACCGGGACCTTAGAGGTGCAGAGACGACAGCACGGTTTCCTATGGTCTACCGTTACAACCCTTAATCCAATGGCCCCCGCCTTAACAACCATTCCCAGCCTTTCTCAGGTTGACTACGCTATAGTGCGTGGCAGCCTGGGGCAGACCCTCAACTTCATCATCCCTGCAAGCGAGATGATTGGCACGCTTCGTTTGATAGCGCGGGTGCAAGCCGGTTCGCTCCAGGCAGATTACACTATTATTGTACCAGTGACGCTTCAACAGACGCTGCGACTTGCTGGAGTGATGATCGCCTACAATGGCCCGTCGAGCAGTGTACCAAATGCACCTAACATTCAGCTGGCAGCACCAACATTAGCTGATCTCCAGGCGATGGCCGCAACTGCGTTGACGCTCTACCCGGTGCGGTCACAAGCGCAGTTCAGGGCAGCGGGCAATCTGACTCTGACCAATCATCTTCATGCTACATCATTTCCGACGAGCGGCTGTGGAGCAGCATGGGATGCCCTCTTTAGTCAGGTTGTAAACGCAAAAACCGCTGACGGAAATCAACCAGGATGGATATATTACGGAATGTTGCCCAATGGAGTGCCGATGGGACCTGTTGGAGGTTGTGGAGGAGGCGGTGTCGGAGTAGGCCCGATAAATAATCCTGGGACTCTGGCTCACGAAGCTGGCCACGCTGCAGGACTTGGACACGCACCGGCGGGCGGGGCACCCAATCCTGATCCCAATTACCCAGCCTACGAGCCATATGACCCACCAGGCACTCCACACGCTTGCATAGGCGAGTTCGGTGTGGACATTAACAATGGCAATATTGCCTCACCACAGCTGTTCCGAGATTTTATGGCTTATGGTGGGCCATCGTGGATTTCCCCCTATCACTACGGTAAATTACTTGACAACGCAATTCTCAACCCGGCAACTGTTGGGGTTGATTCGCCATGGTGGAAGGATAAAGTATATGAAGAGTATAAAAAGTGGCCATGGATAAAGTTCCCTGATCCACCGCCCTTTCAATGGGAGCTGCCAATGTTTCCTCCTGACTATCCGCTGGAAAAAGTTATTTCACTCATCGTACGCATCGAACGCGGCGTCGTTGCTGAAGTTACACATGTCGCACGAACAGAGGTAAGGACCCACCTTGAGCGGACCAAGAGCACCCAGCTTGTTGCCTTCTTGCGTAATAAGGATGGTAAAATTCTCTCGGAAGCCAGCTTGCATCGTTTTGAGATGACACCGGGCTATTGCAACGAATGCGAAAGCTGTGAGGGAGGAGAACCCGCGAGCTACCTCGCCCAGGCTTTCATTCCCGACGTCGAGTCAGGTGAATTGCTTGAAATCGCAGACGGTAAAGAAATCCTGTGGCGCCGTGAGGCGACAAAACGGCCATGCCAAATTAAGGCATTCAAGGCAAGCATGGTGAAAAAGGACAGGTCAGGAGAAGCCCTTCAACTCGACTGGGATATTTCTGAACGTACCGAAGACATCTGGCTCCGCTGGTCAACTGATGGTAAAAACTGGAGATCACTCACAACGGGTTTAACAGGCGAAAAAGCAGAGTTCGATCCGCGGATACTGCCTCCGGGAAAAGTCCTTTTGCAGTTGGTTGCCCATGACGGCTTCTTCTCGTTTTACTCGGAACCCGCCAAAATTGAGATTAGTAAACGTCCGCCGGAGGTAACAATCCTTCACCCGATTGATGGCTATACCTACACTGCAGACCAGACATTACGCCTCTGGGGAATGGCGATCGAAGGTGACGAAACGAGCTTGCCGACACGGAGTGGTAAGTGGTTACTCGAACGCAAGCAAATTGCCGAAGGGCTGGACACTTTGGTGACGCTCGAGCCTGGGAAATATGTCCTCACTCTTCAGGTGGATGGCGAAGGCGGCACTGGAAAAGCCAAAGTTAAAATTACGGTCTCCAAGCAACCGGAGTCTGACGGTTAATCCTCTTGGCTCGCAAAAGGAGGCAATGTCCACCGGCTCGACACTTGTTGACAGCTACTGCAATATAAACTCAAGAGGATTACTTGAGGCGGAGGTCGGAGGCCGATCAAAGCGCTTAAGTAACTATAAAATTACCTTAATTTATCATGGCACAACTTTGCTCTGCACCAGATTCAGGCCAAAAAGCGGCCCTCACTGGTGAGAGCAGGCGTTAACCGCATTGTGCGTATCACGCTCAACCCAGGGAGGCATCCAAATGTCGGACGATCACAGATTCAGAGAAGTTAACGACTATGCAGGCTTTCCAAACTTTCATGAAGCCGATTATGGCAATGGCATGGTGTACGGGACTATTCTATTACGTGACACGGAGGCAAAGTGGCGCGACGTACCACGTGGGCTGGCAGTTTGATAAAGTACGGACCGAAATATACAGCTTGTATAATTGGCCTGGCAAATCAACCGAATCAATCCCTTTTAGGAGCATGCAATGACTAGAATACGTGTAACGAACATCAGCAGAATTTCAACAAAGTCAAAAAGCTCGCTCAGCTTGGTGATCAACCTGCCGGCCTCGGCTCTCAAAACTACCCAAACGCCGTTCGGTATTGTACTCGACCTTGAGAATGGCCAAATCCTCAGTGAACCGGGGGCGCCTGCCTTCCCGTCACAGCGAGTGAAGATCGCACTGCCGGCAAACAGCATAGTGAAGGATCTGAAAACCAAGGTGGTTAAAAAAGTGGCGGTGACCAAGGAACCGCAACTCGTTGCGCCCGCTCAAGAACCCCGCCGTACGGCCGGTTCCCGCAAGCAGGCAATTAAACGCTCGCTGTTCGGAAGTGATGTTTTACCGAAGGAGCCAAGAACCGAGTTACATCCGGCCCAAGGGATAACGCTGCCCCGGTTCGAGATGTATCGTCAGGTCTTCGCTTCTCCTCCTCCGCTCGTACGAATCCTCGATACCGGGTATCGAGGAGTGGCCACAGTTGTCGAGCTAGAGCTCCATCCCGTGAGTCAGAACGAAAAAGGAATTCTGGAACTGGCAACCCAGATCCAACTCACAGTGGCTTATGAGCCGATTGCGGACGGAGCGACCGCCGGGGCGTATTTTCGGGAACCACGTAACCTGGCCGAGGCACAGAGATTCACAAACATCATGAAGGCCGAAGTCCTCAACCCGGCCTGGGTAAAAGACTTCGGGCCGTTTTGGCCGATTTTCGATTACGACTATCTGGTTATCACCGACAACCAGGCCTGGGACGCAGCCACGTCGACCCCCGTGGCAGGATCGGCCGCGACGGTCGGCGACATGGTGAGCGCCTTCGAGCGTATTGCCGCCTGGAAGAAGAGACGCGGGCTTCGTACCCGCATCGTGAAGGTTGCCGACATCGTTAACGGGAGTTTCGGAGACTTCAAGACCGGAACCCGCGATCTCCAGGAAGTGATCCGCAACTTCCTCAAATGGGCGTACAATGCATGGGGCATCGCCTGGGTACTCCTGGGCGGCGACAGCAACATCATCCCGGTCCGAAGCGTTGCCGGGGACGGTTGCGGCGGCATCGGAATCGGAACCGACAACCCTCCGGGCGACAACAAATCGTTTTGGACCGGTACGTTCCTGAAGATGCACGTCATTGGGGATCCTCATTCTTGGTGGCCTGGAAATCCATCCGCCGAGACCCTTGTGAACCCAGCCAGCGGTACGGTTATTCCTTTTGACAGCACCGGAACCTCGGATGCAGCGCATCCCGGATGGTACTTCACCACGAACGACACCTACGCGACGCGATCCGTGGCAGCTACCAAGTACCTGCGCGTCAACGGACCCGCCGCGCTGCTGAACACCAATCTGCGCTGGCTCTACACCTGGAACATCATCCCCACGGACCTCTACTACTCCAGCTTGGTCAGCCCCAGTTACGGCGTTCCCGGTCTCCACGACTGGGACCATACCGATAATGGCATCTACGGCCAGCATTCGGGAGGCAGTGACCTCGACGGCGTCAAACTCGGAGCCGACATCGGCATCGGGCGGGCACCCGTCGGCACCGCAGCCGAAGCCGACGCGTTCGTGACCAAAGTGCTGGCCTACGAAATGCTGAAACGGCAAGACGGGACAGCCCTCGACCTGAATTGGGCGCGCAGGCTGACCGTGGTGTCCACGAATTTTGGAGGCCGGCTCACCATCAGTAAGACCGCTGCCAATCCCCCCGGGGACAACCAGTACCGCCATGGGGCCGGGGATCTGTATTCCCTGATCCATTTGAAGGATCTCTTCAGTGATTTGAATTGGCGGCTTTTCGTAAAGGTCACCGACACCGATGTCCGCATCATGCCCTACGATCCTGAAGCCCCGGTCTCCGGCAGAGGATGGTACTTTGCAGTCAGCAACGCCGATTTGACTCCCAGCGAGCAGATCTTCGTGATCTGGGGCACCGTATACCGGATCCCGGTTCCCACCAATTGGGTCGTAGTCTATGGTGAAGCTGACGAGCGCGAACCTATGAACTATATCTTCGACAAGACAACCGCCGACACCTCCATGACAGACCAGGAGGCCCTGCGCAAACAGATCTCCACGGATTTCCCCGGTATCAATGCAATCAAGCGGCTCTATGAAGACGAGGTCGATCTGCCCGCCGCCGACGCGGCATCGCCGCCGATTTCGCATGTGACGAGCGATCGGGTGCGCGATGCGCTCAATCTGGGTCCGCACCTCCTCTGCCTCAGCGGACATGGGAGCAGCGGAGGGTGCTGTCACCTGGGCGCGGCCATGGCTACGGCAGCCACCAACGGGTTCCACCAACCCATTGCCTACGCAGCGTCCTGCCTTACTGGAGATTTTACCGCAAATGACGCCACAAGCGAGAAGCTGCTCCAGAACACCGCCGGTGGTGCAGTTGCCTACATCGGATACACGCGCTTCGGATGGATCGGGGTCGGAGACGATTTCGCCCGCAAATTTTTTGAACGTATGAAGACAACTCGCCACCTCGCCCTGCTCAACGATTCCCGCTTTGACCTCACCAACAAGTGGACCATCTTAGCGCAAAACCTGCTGGGCGATCCTGAGACCCCGGTCTGGGTCGGCAAACCCAAGACGATGTCGGTCACTCATCCGGCCGTAATCTACAAACAGAGCCAGGAAATCACGGTCAAGGTCAAAGGGGTCTCGAACGCCCCCCTCTCCGGGGCGGTCATCTGTCTCAGCATAGGCGCTACCTGGATGAAAACGCGGTATACCAATGCTCTGGGCGAAGCGAACTTCGAGATCACACCGCCTGCAACCGGCACCATGGATATCACGGTGACGGCCCAGGACTATGCACCGAATTTCGGCACTATCACGGTCAAAGAGAAGGTGGTCTGTTCACCAATGGTTTCCTGTGGGACCAGCGTCGCCTGCCTGCCTTCAATCGTCTGCCCGCCGAAGGTCGTCTGCAGCGCCGCAATCGCCTGCAAGG
Source organism: Desulfocapsa sp. (assembly GCA_013792135.1). GTDB lineage: Bacteria > Desulfobacterota > Desulfobulbia > Desulfobulbales > Desulfocapsaceae > UBA2270. Next base: position 6,350 of record VMSP01000117.1, read on the forward strand.
CGAGCATCCTGTGCAAGGAAATTCTGACCTGCAAAGCTTCTCTCGTGGCTTGCGGCATCTCCATCGAGTGTCCCGCTTCCCTTTCCGCCTGCAAAGCGGGAATCGGACATGGATGTCCAGCCATCGATCCCGTCGATTTCTGGGACTTTGACGACATCATTCGGCAGAGTGGGGTTCGCGACCTTCGCGAACTTGCGGCAAAGGTGGACACCAGGCAGGTGAAAGCAGTCCTCGACAAGCTCAGCCCTACAAACCGCAAGGCAGTCGTACTGATGCTGAAACGGATCGCTAAAAGATGAAGAACCACAACCTGGGGAACAAGAAGGCTCAGACCGCCCTGAAGTCTGAGGCACCCCTCTTGTTCCCTTTCATCAGCCTGCGTCGGGAACCTTTCGGCGCACTACTGTTCAATCCATACCTTTCCATCGAAAAGGAGTTCGATGAAACCGGGGCGCTCATCGCGGAATCCTGCGATGGCGCCCACACCAAGGAGGAACTGGCCGATGCCTGTCAGGCCTGCTTCGGCATGGACCGGGAAAGTACAGTCCGCAAGGTTGAAGAGGTGCTCACGGAACTTCGCGTTGCCTGCGCCATCGAATTCACAGGTAAGGGAAAGCCGAAACGCCCTCCTCCGTCACTGTATCCGGCGGAAAGCAACGCCGCGCTCAGCGCTCCCAAAAGCGTGATCTGGGACGTGACATACGCATGCAATCTCTCATGCCCTCACTGCCTGACGGCCTCGGGTGCTCGGACGGTGAATGAGTTGAATACCCAAGATGCGTGTAGGCTGGTCGACAAGTTGTCCGAGGCGCAGGTACTCTACCTTTCTCTGGCTGGCGGCGAACCGCTGCTCCGCAAGGACATCCTTCACATCTTGGCCCACATAGCCGAGACCGGCATCAGGGTCGACATCGCTACGAACGGATACGCATTGCCTTCCACGCTTCTCCGGGAATTCCGCGAACTGCCGATTTTCCACGTCCAGGTCAGCCTGGACGGGATCGGCCGGGAGCATGACGCGTTCCGGGGCCGCCGCGGTTCCTTTTCTCGAGCCTGCAATACGCTTAAGCGCCTCAAAGATGAAGGGCTTTCCACAAGCGTCAGCACTACCGCCACCGCCCGGAATATCGGACATCTTGAGGAAATCGTGGATCTGGCCGCCGAACTCGGCTGCGACGCATACAAGGCTATTCCCTTCATTCCCGCAGGCCGTGGCAAATCCAGTGCTGCCGCGTTACGTCTGGATCGGCAAAGTTCGCTTCGGATGTGTAAAGTCCTGACCGAGGCAAGCAGCCGATATAGAGGAAGAATGAGCGTGGAGATGGAATCCACTTATGCTTTCCTTCTGGATCCGCCGGCCCCGTCCACCGACCAAAATGGCAGGATGATCTGTTCAGCCGGTTACGACACCCTAAGCGTTGGAGCCGATGGGACGGCCTATCCGTGCCCTTTCCTGCACGATTTCCCTCTGGGAAACATTCTTCACGACCCCATGGACCGGATCTGGCACCAGTCATCCGTCCTGGCACGTATGCGTTTGCTCGACAAAACGGCGATGTCAGGTCCGTGCGGCACGTGCGAATACGCCCCGGCCTACTGTCGAGGCGGCTGTCGGGCCTCGGCATACCTCGACTGCGGGAGCCTGAACGGATCCGACCCACTCTGTTTCAAGGGCTTAACGATTCCGAACCGATGATCGAGCAGCCAATCGTCATTTGACCCACTCTCGGAAAGCCTGATATGGCTTGATAGCGATTATAAAATACGGTTCAGATCATCCAAGATGGAGGAAAATATTCCTCATCCATCAACACTTCCTATCAAGGGGTTGGAATTTATATAATCGTAGACACCTATGTGGACAATATTGGGAGTGTCACTGTAACCGCTGGAAACTACGTCAATTGCCGAGCCGTATCATTCATGATGAGAGTATATGTTGAGGGTGGATCTGCACCAATCGTAATGAATAATGTATGGAGTCTCGCGCCCGGAGTTGGGAAAATTCAGGTAGAAGTCGTTGATCAAAACGACCAGTATCTCGATACAGCTGATTTGATATCAGGCCAAGTTGCCGGGACAGACGTTTCCAATCTTGCTGGCCCTAAAAATCTTATTCCTATATACAGCCTTTTGCTGGGTAGATAACAGATCGTTTTTGCAACGTATCTGCCGCAGATTCTCCGCTGATTGCAGAGCCGGGTGTATGCTCCCTGGGGTCGTGTATCTTGAGCTGGACAATCTTCAGAATTAACCGCAGGCGTTTCTCTTGCGCGGCAAGTAGCATTGCCAAACATTGGTTCATATGGGTAAACAATAATTGACTTTATTAGGATTGATAGCTAATATCCTGAAATTTCAGATTAAAACTCCATGTACGCTTCAGCCGGATGAACCTGAAATCCAAATTGGTAAGACGCTGAAAGATTCAATCTGTGTCAAAATAGCAAAGACTGGTTGTGGTTGTGGATGCAAGACTGATAAGCCTATGGTGAAGAAGAAATAACAGGTGTAGTTGACCTCATTTCGAGGTTTGGATAGAGCGAAACCTTTTCAAAAAAAATCTGAGTTACTACAAATAAACAAGGCCGGAAGATCTTTCACTGTCAGATTTTCCGGCCTTGTTGAAGAGGGTTGATTATTTTTTGGTGACTTGAACCTTTTTCTGCTCTTTGTTGACGTAGGTGTAAAAAGCCGGGAAAACAACAAAGAAGGCAACACAGATCAGATATTCAATGCCCTTGATGTGGGTGTAGAAATCAACCATTGTGTGTAAAGGTTTAATCATTCCCGTTGCCACCATATACTGCCCTACCAGTTCGCTGATCAACAATCTCGTCAAGGATGGTACGCAGTTGGCTGTCACAGGGGATGACCCCGACTCCGAATACACCATGCAGGCTTTCAGGCTCATCCAGTCGTCGCTTGTCAAAATCAAGCAGAGACGCATCCTTGAGCGAAAACATGGCAAAACAACTCATGAGCGCATCATCCAAAGGGATGCTTGCATTCCTGGCCCGGTGATCGGGGATCTTGGCAAAGTCCTTGCGGATAGCCGCAAATAGGGAATCTGCATTGAGATGAGCA
>VMSP01000017.1 GCA_013792135.1 Desulfocapsa sp.
CAGATCGGAAAATCTTTTTATAAATTCTTTCATGAGCTGTCTCCTGTTGTATTGAAATTTGTGAGGATCTTTCATTATACAACAGTGGCGGCTCATATTGCTCGATCATTTGGGTTGCGGGCGGTTAGCCCGCTTTGGTAGTTGGAATTGTTAAAATGAAAACAAAGATAAAGATACTTGATCGTTATTGCCGCACCGCAGATAAGAAGGTCATGATAGATATTGCTGCTGTGAGGGTAGAAGATCTCTACAACGATCTAGATAAGTATGCTCCCTATAGAAAAAAAGATCTGGATCAGGATCTCGTAGAATATCTTATTGATGCGGTAGGTGAAATTGGGAAAGAGGATTTTGTGATACAATTTCGCTTCGCGAAACCAGCTGACATTAATATGAGGTCTCGTGTCCAAAGGAGTATTCATAATTATTTTCAATATATTAAAGTGCTTGAACTTCGAGAGTTAGCGAAAATGACACGCTCCACTTTTGTACTTTTTTCTGTCGGGATTATACTTCTTTTCATATCAGTGTGGAGCAATCAAAAAATTGCAGGCCATAACGGTGTCATTACCCAAGTGTTTGCGGAAGGAATTACGGTGGCTGCATGGGTATCTTTATGGAATGCTATTACAAACTTTCTTATAAACTGGGTTCCTCATCACCAACAGTTTAAAATGTATGAACGAATCTCCCAAGCAAAAGTTTTTTTTCATGAGATAGCACAGGGTGATCAATAATAAGATCATTCTTGCTTTCAGTCTAGCAGATGAACGTGATCGAGGATACTCTTCATGATTTCCCTTGAATTCCGATGTGTTCTGCAGGAGCTAGAAAATGGATGAAAATCCTTCGCCAATTCATCACAGCATTCTTCATGGAGGCCTTTCCTGAGCCACTGAATATTGGCCAACAAGTCAGTCAGTGATGAGCGGACATGAATGAGGAATTTTTTTCCTCAAGTAAGATAGTATGCCAATACCAAGGAGGGTTGAAGAATGAAATTTGACGGGACTACCTTGATTGGGCTCATCGCTGCAATATGTACGACCTCTTCATTCTTGCCCCAGGTGATCAAGACCTGGAGATCCAAAAAAACCAAAGATATTTCTTTTCTGATGTATGCCATACTTGCCCTGGGTTTGTTTCTTTGGCTGATTTATGGGATCATAATCATGGATTATCCCTTGATTTTAGCCAATGGCATCAGCTTCGGTCTCGCCATCTGTGTTTTGTTTCTTAAGATAAGACATGGATAAAGATGGAATTTGATCATTATTTTCAGTAACTGCCAGAGTATGAATAAAATGCTGGAAAATAACCAACCTTTAAAATTATGCGATCTGAAAGTCTATTTGCGACTGTTGAAAATCAACGGGAGATGCAATGAAGCTCTCTCATCCATCTATCCAATTATCATTAGGAGGGAAATTATGAAAACCGGTATGTTATTCAGTGCAATGATTATAGGTGGTAGTATTCTTTTGTCTGCAGGCATCAGCATGGCCGCAGACGATAAAGGCGCGGAGTCGATTGTTCTTAAAGGGGGCAGCATGGGCTCGATCACTTTCCCCCATGCCGTTCATCAAGGAGTTTTTGTTGACTGCATGCCCTGTCACGATCTTTTTTCCAAGGAAGCTCAAATAATTGATAAATTGAAGACTGAAGGCAAACTGCAAAAAAAAGATGTTATGAATATGTGCATAAAATGTCATAAGGACTTAGCTGGAAAAGATCAGAAAGCAGGCCCAACTCGTTGCATGGATTGTCATAAAAAATAAGTGGGAGTGGGGCTAGCCCGCATTTCTCATTAATAGAGAGCAAAAAAGGCCACAAATGTTGTATAATTATTGTGATTTCAAGACAATAAACAATACAACAAGAGTGACCTTATGCAAACAGAGTGTACAAGAATCTACAATTCATTTCAAGCTTTGGGAAGAAGAGAAATAGTCGCTGATTTCAGTGGAGGAACCATCACTTCCGATG
>VMSP01000167.1 GCA_013792135.1 Desulfocapsa sp.
ACAGATACCAGGTAACACTTAAAGGAGTCCGGTTGATAAACATAGTGAATGCATTTTGGGCTGCATCTACTGAAGATTTAATGAAAATTGCCGTTTAATTTTCTTGTTTTTTATCACAGAAGTTCAGGAGTAAGGTACTAAGGGCCTGTCCACAAATAACATGGACAAGATTGCGCTCAGATTTTGGTTATATGTGGTTGCGGCGATTGAACAAAACCGCAGGCGTAGCAGGGCCACGTCGAGGATTTTGTGATTGAGTCGCAGCTAAAGATGGCCCATGCAAAATGCTCAGGTTATTTGAGGACAGACCCTAAGGTAACCAGCAGCGATCACAATTTAGATCATGAACTTGCTGATCACTTCTCACTTCATCCAATCTAGCCACCGAAACAGGAGGACAGAGCCACTCATCCTTTTCCAGCACCAAGAGGGAAGCAGATTTACTCCAGGCATCATTCCCTAATATCTTTCGCCACCGCCTCGCTCCATCGATTCAATCTCTTTCCCAGAATGAAATCAGCACCCTGGTACAGGGCCATTGTCTCCAGAACATTGTCATTTTTCGGATCAGCAGGAATGCTCTGCTCGTTATGAAGAGGATCTTTGATCACATTCATCTGTTTGACAGGCGCCAGAATGGTCAACTCATTATCTTCATAGACGCCCAGTCTTTGATAATTACTGATAAGCGCTCTTTCCTGAAAACTATCACTCAGAATATCCTGGCCAAAAAAATGGCTCTCATATTTGATTCCCAGCAGAGCCAGAAGGGTTGGAGCAATATCAATCTGGCCGCTAAGTTTGCTTACAGTTTGAGCATCTATATGCCCAGGTGAATAGATGAAGAGCGGGATGTGATAGCGCTCTACGGGCAGTTCCGCCCTTCCGGCACTGCTTGCGCAATGGTCAGCCACAATCACGAACACAGTATCCTTGTACCATTTCTGTTTTTCTGCCGAAGTGATGAGTTGACGCAATGCATAATCCGTGTATTTAACACCACCGGAACGTCCGGTACCGGAGGGAATATCTATTTTCCCTTCCGGATAGGTATAAGGGCGGTGATTGCTGGTGGTCATGATATGATAAAAGAAAGGTTTCCCGGCTGCATGCGATGTATTCGCCTCAGTAATTGCTTTTTTGTAGATATCTTCGTCCGCCACACCCCATGCATTTTCAAAGGTAATCTCGTCTGCTTCGAGATCACTTTGATCAACAGTGCGGTAGCCATTTCCTGAAAAAAAGGCATTCATATTGTCAAAAAAACCGCGTCCTCCATACAAAAACGCCACATCATACCCCTTATCCTTAAAAACCTTTCCAAGATTGTAAATATTGGCATTGTCGGGACGTTTTACCAAAGATCTTCCTGGAGTTGGTGGAAGAGAGAGGGTTATTGACTCCAGACCCCGGGTTGTCCGAGTGCCGGTGGCATAAAAATTGGTAAACAGCAGCCCTTTCTCAAACAGTTGATCCATAAAAGGGGTGATGTCTTCTTTCTGGCCGAATCTGGTAAAAAATTCAGCACTCAGGCTCTCGACGGAGATCAGGATCACATTGAGTTTTTCATTCTTTTTTGTGGGCACCACGTCTCTTGAGATATTGAAAAGACCTCCCTCGTCATTTTTTTTGCCAACCGACTCTTTTAAACGCCTTGAAAGATCTGCTTCATTCCCAAGGGGGTAAAAGGTCTTGTAGTCAAGGGTGTTGTTTCTGAAGGCTGCAACAAATTGATAGGGACCGTTTGAACCCAACTCATTAATATAGTTATTGTCAGAAAGCTGACGCGAGGACTGACCAACAAAGAAATAGGAACAGAGTGCCAGAATGAAGATTGAGGCAGTAAAGGCCAACCTGGCACTAAACTTCTCCTGAACCTGCAAGATACCAACAAGAGCAGGCTTCACCATGACAAAGGTGATGGCGGAGGCAATAAAGATTCCAATAAAAATGGGGGTAACCGGGTAGGATTCATAAACATTTCTGGCCACTTCATCCGTGTACATGAGATAGTCAATGGAAATAAAATTGAATCTTGTGTTGAACTCATTCCAGAATAACCATTCTGCGAATGTCACACAATAGGCCCCGTAAAGGAGCGAAAATGCAAAGAGAAAGGTTGTATATTTATAGACTTTACTTCTGTAGAGGGTATCGGGAAGAAAAAGAAGCAAGAAAGAAAAAAATACGCTGAAATATATGCAAAAGACCACATCATAGAAAGTACCGACAAGAAATATCTGACTCAATCCCCAAAAAGTAGCCTTAGACACCTCCCAGGAACTGATCAAAAGAACAATTCGTAAAAGGGTTGAAATAGCCATATACACTATTCCGAAAAGGGCCAACACACCAAAACGGCTCTTTTTTACAGCAGCAAAAATATTTAGTATTTTGGAATCCATATTTTCTAGTGAGTTCAAGCAACTCTCTCTCGTAGGTTAATAGGGCAAGCGGAGTAACATCTTGCTGAAAGCCGCATACAGAATAGCCCCTTAAAGCATATCTACTCTGCAGAATGGTTATAATAAAAGAACTTATAAAAGCCGACTGAAGCCCTGAGCAAATCAGATGCTGGCTAAAATCAACACTCTTGTTCGTCTCAATCAGAAAGTATCTATTATAAGGACTGACTGATCAACTGCAAGGTGGTACTTTATAGATCTACCAAAGCGGGCTAACCGCCCGCAACCCAAATGATCGAGCAATATGAGCCGCCACTGTTGTATAATGAAAGATCCTCACAAATTTCAATACAACAGGAGACAGCTCATGAAAGAATTTATAAAAAGATTTTCCGATCTG